>NZ_JBDVAA010000008.1:0-4395 GCF_039943695.1 Cellulophaga sp.
GGTGATATAGTAAACAAAATTCTGCGCGCTAGAAATCATCACGAAAAAGAATACATTGTTAAAGTAGACAATATTATTACAGATGATTTTATACACCAAATGAGTAATGGTATTCCTATTTTAGATACCATTACCAGAAAATGTAAAGTAGAAAAATTAAGTAAATACGAGTTTAAAATTATACTTACACAAGGCTTAAACAGACAAATTAGAAGAATGACGGAGTATTTAGGATACAACGTTGTAAAACTAAAACGTGTACGTATTATGAACATTTCTTTAGATATGCCAGTTGGTACTTACCGTGAGTTTACAAAAGAAGAGCTCAAAGAAATAAACAAGTTAGTATCTACCTCTACAAAAACCTATAGAAATGAGTAAAAAATTTATAGTAGCGCTAGTTTTTGCATTTGCAACAAATACAGTTATTAGTCAGGCAATAAAAGCAATGACTTACAATATAAAGTATGATAATACTAGAGACACTATAAATAATTGGAACTACCGAAAAGATAAAATGGTAGATTTAATACAACATTATAATCCTTCTTTTTTAGGGATACAAGAGGGCTTACACAACCAAGTTAACTACCTAAACATTAATTTACCTAAGTATAACTATATAGGTGTTGGCAGAGATGATGGCAAAGAAAAAGGAGAATACAGTGCTATTTATTATAATAATGACTTTAAGCTTATAACTTCAAATACATTTTGGCTATCTACAACACCTAATAAAATATCTGTTGGTTGGGATGCCGCAATGGAACGTATTTGTACGTACGGTCTATTTCAACATAAGAAAACAAAACAGTATTTCTGGGTTTTTAATGCACATTTTGACCATATTGGTGTAGAAGCCCGTAAAAATTCTGCTAAGTTAATTGTAGAAAAAATTAAGACCCTAAACACAAAAAACTACCCAGTTATTATAATGGGAGATTTTAATGTAACTCCTACTACAGAAGCCATTACTACAATTACAAACTACATACCAGATAGTTACAGCATAAGTAAAACAGCTCCATACGGTCCTAAAGGAACTTTTAATGGATTTACAGATCATATCTTAACAAAGAGAATAGATTATATTTTTGCAAAACACTTAAATGTATTGTCTGTAACAATTATAGATGATAGGTTAGATAATAACAAACATATATCAGACCATTTACCCGTATTAGCAACAGTAATAAAAGAATAAAAATGTATATACCGCCAAGCTACCAAAACAATAATACAGAAGAAGTTAAAACCTTTATTAAAAACAATAGTTTTGGCATACTAGTTAACCAAACTAATGGTAAACCTTGGGCTACACACATACCGTTAGAGTTGCAAATAAAAAACGGAAAAGATATACTTGTAGGTCATATTGCAAAAGCTAATCCGCAGTGGCACAATTTTAAAGAAACACCAGAAGTACTTTGTATTTTTAATGGGCCGCATAGCTATGTATCATCATCCTGGTATAAAGATGAAGAGGTACCCACTTGGAACTATATTGCTGTACACGTTTACGGCAAAATTACCATTGTAGATAAAGATGCTGCTATGGATGGGTTGCATAATTTGGTAGATAAGTACGAGCAAGCATCTGAGTGTCCATTACACCTAGACAACCTATCTAAAGGCACATTAGCACAAGTAAAAGGTATTGTTGCTTTTGAGATTGAAATTACAGACATACAAGCTACCTACAAACTCTCGCAAACACGAGAAGAAGACAAACCAAAAATAATTGAAGAGTTAGAAAAAAGAGATCCAAGTGCCAAAGAAATTGCAAAACATATGAAAAAATAACACCGGTATTTACTGTAAACCAAGTAGCTACTAATTTATTTTGTATTTTTAAGTATGATAATCATTAACCGCCTACCTTTATTATTTAAACTCTTAGTATTTGTTTTTTTAGCAACACAAACTATGTCTTGCGCTAGTGATTCTAATAACGACAGCAACGAACCTAATGAAGACCCAAAAGCTATAGAACCAGTTGTTTTTACTGCTATTGGGGATGTTCCTTATAATGACTTTCAAAGAGATTCTATACCCAAAGTAATTGCGGCACACAATGAAAGGGCTAAATCTAGTTTTGTAATTCACGTTGGAGATATAAAACCAGGAGCAGATGCTTGCACAGAAGATGTGTATGTAGACGTAAGCAATCTTTTAAAGCAATTTACCGCCCCTACTTTTATTGTTTTGGGTGATAATGAATATAATGACTGTACAAACCCAGAAGAAGGGTTAGCGTTTTGGAACAAGCACTTTTTAAAATTGAATACAAATTGGACTTTTAGCCCTAAAATTAGTTACCAAACAGAACGTCCAGAAAACTTTAGTTGGATACAGAATAAAGTACTATTCTTAGGTATTAATATTGTTGGCAGTAGTGTACATAATATCACCGAATGGGAAACAAGGTTAACAGATAATGCCAATTGGGTACAGCAACACCTGCAAGCAGAAAAAGACAATGTAAACGCCGTAGTTGTATTTGGACACGCAAATATTACAGAAGGTGATGCCACCAAGTTTAATACTTTTACCAATACTTTTAGAAGCAGTGCTGCTGCTTTTAATAAACCTGTACTTTATTTACAAGGAGACGGACACGTTTGGTTTACCAACAAACCTTGGCCAGAAAAAAATATTACACGTGTACAAATAGATGGCGGACACAGAGCTGTAGAAGTAACCGTAGATCCAAACAAGAGTAATCCGTTTAGCTACAACCGCACTTTTTTAGACTAATTAATAGGTCTCATTTTCCTCCCCACAACACCTGTTTTTTATTTCATAGCATTACGCAACACTTTTAAAACTTTCTACTTTAAAGTTTATTCTCTCTATTCTCTACATTCTATTATTCATATTTCATCAATTAAAGCAATCTACAACTCAGCTTAAAAAAACTACAGTTGGGTTTATTGTATTTTAAAAAATTAAACTAGTACAGCATCTTTGTATCATAATCAACTTAAAAACAAAATATTATGAGAACTATAGCTTTATTATTTGGATTATTTTTAATAACAATTACTTCAAATGCTCAGTCAGAAACAGAAGCAAAAACATTTACAATTACTATTACCATAGATAATGTTTTAAATGATGACGGAACAGTTATGGCTGGCTTGCACACATCAGAGACTTTTATGAGAGGTATGGGCTTACAAAACAAAATTACAACTATAGAAAATGGTAAAGTAACCATTGTTTTTAAAGATATTGTAGCAGGAGAATATGCTATTTTAGCAATGCACGATGAAAATAACAACAAACAAATGGACAGAGAAGCTAATGGTATGCCTAAAGAGAGCTCTGTATTTCTGGATCATCAACACCTTATGGCCCACCAAGCTTTGTAGAAGCTAAATTTATGGTAGAAGACAAAGATTTAAAATTTGCACTAAGATTTTAATAACAGTAAATAAAAGTAAAAAAAAAGGAGATAAAGCATAGCTTTATCTCCTTTTTAAATACAACAATTTGGTTACAATCATCTATTCTTCTAACCAAGCATTCATCATCCAAATTGTTTTTTCTTGTTCAGCAATAAAATCGCTCATTAAAGAGTTTGTTCCTTCATCATTAGCATCATCAGAAAGGTCTAATAAATCGCGTTCTATAACTAGTAATTCTTTTAAAGAATTTACAATTAATTTTATAGCTTCTACATCTATAGATATGTTTTTACCTACTGGTAATTTAGAAACCGACATATAATCTTCAAAAGTGTGCAAAGGCTTACCTCCTAAGGTTAAAATACGCTCTGCAATCATATCTACTTTTTCATTTGCGTCTGTATACAACTCTTCAAACTTAATATGTAAATCAAAAAAACGTCTACCTCTAATATTCCAATGAACACCTCTTAAATTTTGGTAATAAACCTGGAAACTAGATAATAAAACATTTAATTTACTGTTTAGCTCTTTAGCTTTTTCTACTTCTAATCCTATACTGTTTAATTCCATAACATTTATCTTTTTTGTGATACAACAAAGTTAGTTAGTATTTACTATTTTTGGGGATGATTAAAATCATTTGTTTTTATAATTTTATAGTTTATACCTATTAAGAATGACCATAACTCAATTACAATATGTTTTGGCAGTTGCCAAATACCAAAACTTTACATTAGCAGCAGAAAAAAGCTTTGTTACACAGCCAACTTTAAGTATGCAAGTACAAAAGTTAGAAGACGAGTTAGATGTTCAGATTTTTGATAGAAGTAAAAAACCAATTTCTATTACAGAAGTAGGCGAAAAAATTGTTGCGCAAGCTAAAAACATTGTAAACGAGGCAGACCGTATTAAAGATATAGTAGATCAAGAAAAAGGGTTTATTGGTGGCGAATATGTTTTAGGTATTATACCTACTATTATG
>NZ_JBDVAA010000009.1:0-15130 GCF_039943695.1 Cellulophaga sp.
GAATATGCATCTACAGCAACCTTTAATCTTAACTTTAACGAAAACTCTTGGAACATAGTTAACAAACCAACAGATAGCTATATTACAGCTATTGGTTACCAAACTCTAGAAGTAAAAGTTAAAGCCACAATTACAGAGTAAAGCACACAAACATACTTTACAAAAAAGGAAAAGCCTCTGAATTTTTTATTCAGGGGCTTTTGTTTTTAATACCCTATAAATTTATTACAACTATGTTGCATTAGTAAAATGTATGTTTATATTTGCAACTTAGTCGCATTAAATAAATATATATTGAAATTAACTTTAATTAAACCAGATACTTTTGGTGCAGTTGCCAGTACGTTGTGTGTAATTCATTGCGTTGCCACACCTTTTATTTTTATAGCCCATACCTGTGCTGCAGATGGTTGTGAAACTAGTCCTGTGTGGTGGAAAAGCTTAGATTATATCTTTTTAATTGTTTCGTTTTTTGCGGTATTACAATCTACAAAAAATACATCTAAAAGTTTTATGAAACCCTTGTTGTGGTTAAGTTGGTTTAGCCTGTTTTTTTTAATTGTAAATGAAAAAATACAATTACTTTCTTTACCAGAAACAGTAACCTATGTTGTTGCGCTTGTACTTGCAGCATTACATATTTATAATTTAAAATTTTGCCAGTGTAAAACCGATAAATGTTGTGTGAATAATGGATAATACTAAAAAAGAAATACTAGGAGACAACCATATAGCTACAAGCGTAGATACTCCTTTACGTGCAGATGCTTTTAATAAGACAGCTGATGAAAAAATAGAAGTTATTCAGCATCATTTTAAAAAAATAATGGAAGAGCTAGGTTTAGACCTAACAGATGATAGTTTATCTGGTACACCGTATAGGTTTGCTAAAATGTATGTAAAAGAGCTTTTTTATGGTTTAGACCCTAAGAATAAGCCAAAATTATCGGTTTTTGAAAACAAGTATGCCTATAAAAAAATGTTGGTAGAGCAAAACATAACTATAGACTCTTCTTGTGAGCATCACTTTTTACCAATAACAGGTTTTGCACATATTGCATATGTACCAAAGGATAAGGTTATAGGATTGTCTAAAATTAACCGTTTGGTAGATTATTATTCGCACAGGCCACAGGTACAAGAAAGGCTGTCTTTACAAATACTAAAAGACTTGCAAAATACATTAGAAACAGAAGATGTTATTGTAATGATTAGCGCCAAACATTTGTGTGTATCATCTAGAGGAATAAAAGACAAAAGTAGTTACACTACAACATTAGAGTATGGTGGCTGCTTTGCAAATGAACAAACCAGAAACGATTTTTTATCAATTATAGAAAAAACTACTTTATAATAATTATGTTTTAAATTTTAGCATTAGCCTTCATAATTGTATTTGTTTTTATTTGTTGTACAGGGATTATTGTGACCAAGTCATCAAATTTAAATATCAAAAATACAAACCACTCACTATCAGTTATTCTTTTCTTTCTTATAATTGTTTCTTGTGATAAGAAAATAACGTTTGAGCAGCAAATTAGTCAAAGATGTTTATCAAAAAAAAATAGCGAGTGGTTTTTATGAGGGAAATTACAAAAGTTACATATGTAGTTTCAATCAGTTTATAATTAAACTTACTGTTTAACTTACTAATACATTTTTAGGATTTTTCTACAGCCCAAAAAGAATGCACTTATACTTAGGTTAAATATTAGTATAGTTTGTGTTTTTATTAAGAATTTATTTGTTAATTTTAATGTTAAGGATGTTGATTAATTATAGTTATCAGTTTAAGTGAAATCTATTTAAAAAATAAAAATGGGCTTATTTGGCAAAAAGAAAAAAGAAAATGTACCTGCAGATAAAGAAAGGTACGCTAGAGTACTTAATTACATAAAAATTGATGCTATAAACGGAAAGCCTCTGGAGACTTTTTTTGGGAATATAGCAAACAGAGAAAGGGTTTATTTGCGGGTAAATTAGAAATTATTTATCTAGAAGAAGGAGGCTATGAGGTTTTTGCTCATGGCGCAACATACCAGACCAAAACTACACAAATACATATATCTGTTGAAGCTGGAAAAAATTACATTTTAGGAGCAGGTATACTTGAAGATGATACGGAAGGTTTGTATTTTGAAGAGCGCTAACAAAGTTTACTCTCTAATAACTGCTTAATTTTGTTTCTGCTGTATATTTTAAATATATTTATTATAATCATCAATATATAAGTATATTAAGTTTTAATTAAATCAACAATCATGACTAAAAAAAGTATTGCTTTCCTGATATTAATATTTACTATTTTAACTTCTTGCAAAGAGAATAAAACTTCTGAGAGTTATAACGATACTCAAGAAATTGTTGATGCATCAGCAAAAGAAAATTTAAACTTAGACCAATCAGATTTATATTGTAAAGTACAGATAGGTAGTACAGAGAAGGAAGCCTTAAGTTATGACCTAAAAAGCTCTAATACACTTAAAAAAGGCTTTATTACAACCACTTTTAGTATAAGTTTAGCGGAGGAAATGTATAATAATACTCCTTTAGATATTGAGCTTATGATGCATAATAAATCTAATTCACCAAAATTAAATACAGGAACTTACCCTATAAAAGGTCTAATGGCTCCTGATGAAGGTTTAGTTTCTTATTTTGATATTATTGGAAATGTAGTTGATATGGAATCTTACCAAAATGCCATTGACGCTAATATTTTAGATGATCTGGAAGATAACTTTGTTATTCTGCCAGAAGGAGCAAATAAATTAATTATAGAGTCTTCAGGTAATCTTACAGACGAGGAAGATGGTGAGTTTTATAAAATGGGCAAACAATTACTAAAAGGGAATTTAGAAGTGCTGTTATTAAGAGTTAGTACAAAAGAAAAAGTTAATTTAAGAGTTGACTTTAAAATTATAAATGAATGTGGTATCAGTAAAAAAATATAATAAGCTTGTGTTAACTAGCAAAAAAAAGTCCCTTATCTAATTAAAGACAAGGGACTTTTTTTTACGCTTGTATTATTACTAGAAAGCACCAATAAAGTGACTACCAGTTGTGTTAACCAATTCTGCACCTTTAGTAACTTCACCAGTTAATGTGTTTACCACATAAATGTTTCCGTTTTTTCCAACA
Source organism: Cellulophaga sp. (assembly GCF_039943695.1). Classification (NCBI taxonomy): domain Bacteria; kingdom Pseudomonadati; phylum Bacteroidota; class Flavobacteriia; order Flavobacteriales; family Flavobacteriaceae; genus Cellulophaga; species Cellulophaga sp. Next base: position 3,142 of record NZ_JBDVAA010000009.1, read on the forward strand.
GGAGCTTGTGTTACGTAAATATCATCACCATCTACAACAAAACCTTGGTATTGAAATAAGTAGAAATCAGTATCATAAGGTATAGCATCAATCTTAACTGCAGTTTTAGCATTTAAGTCTACTAAAGCAAAAAATCCTTGTAAACCAGCAACACCTTCTGCAGAACCATTATGACGGTAGGCAACAACAGCTTTTCCGTTAGCAGCTGGTCTCCAAGCTAAAATATAAGCACCTTCTACACCTAAAGCATCATCTAAATTAAAATCATAAGAATTGTCATACTCATTATCAGCATCAATTTTTAAGATATGAGAGCCATTAGGGTCACTTTGGTTTGCTTGGTAAACACTACCGTTATATAAAAAAGCATTAATACTACGGTATCCGTTTGTATTACCATTACCAACTGTAGAAGTAATTACCGTAGGGTTTGTTAAAGACGGGTAATCTAATACAATAGTTTTAGAGCCTAAAACTTCATAACCACTTTCAGACTCCGCAGTTGCAGGGTCTACTTTGCTTAAACGAGCACCAATATATAATTTGTCTCCAGCTGCGTTTAAGGTAGGCATATCTATTCTAGAAATGTAATATCCCTGTGCTTCTTCTTCTGCAGTTAAAGGAATGCTAGACTCTTCAAAGTTTTTAATAGAAGAATTTTCTAAGTCTAAAGTAACAACACCCATTGTAGCTTCTGTACGTAAATATGTATCATCTGTAGCATCATCAGGTGTACCATTGTCATCAAACTGGTGTTCTGTAGAAACATAAACAGCAGAACCTGTTTTATCGCCATCAAACAACTTAATCCATCTAGGAGCAGTACCAACATAAGGAGCAATACTAACTTCTGTACCTGTTTTTGTAAAATTTTGTCCGCCTTCTACAGTATATTTAGTGTAGTTACCACCAGTATCACCAGCATAACTAATATTAAACATAGTACTACCATCTTCAGATGATTGTAACCTTGCAGTTCTGTTAGACGGTACAATAAATCCGTTATCAAAAGGAGCTATAGATACAGTTGGGTCTTTAGCATCTTCACTAGTTAAAGAATAAATTAAAGTACCACCATTACCATCTCCAGGATTGTCTCCCATTTTGGCAGCAGCAACAGTTATCCATCTGCCTTCTGTAGGTTGCTCTGGAGTTGTTGGTGTGTCACCACCATTGTCATCACTACTACAAGAAGCTAATAACCCTAAAGTAGCAAATGCTACTGCAAAAGATTTAATATGTGTTAAGTTACTTTTCATTTTATATAATATTTAAAAAATTAAAATTTATTTATTGTGTAATTCAATTTTAGGTAAAAGGCTCTCCCTGGTTTTTGTACCGATAAATTGTCGTACACAGGTTCATCAAAAATGTTTTTAATGTCAAAGCTGGCAACTAGTTTTTTGTTAGGAAAAGCGTAGCTTAATCCAAAATCTTGTACTAGTTGTGTAGGTACTTTAAAAAACTCATCACCAACAGTATTTTTTCCTTGTGGTGGTAGGTAAGAGAACTCATCTGTAAAGTACATTGTATAAAAAAGGTTTAACCTAGATTTTTGTTGTATCACATTTTTAAAAGAGTAGCGTATATTACCATTCATAGTAAAAAATGGTGTGTTTGGTACAGCTATATCTACACCGTTATTTACAATGTTTAAGCTAAAACGTGAAGCATTAAAGTTTAAATTAAAGTTGTTGTTAAACGTGTAATTTAATTGTGCATCTATACCTTTAGATGTTCCACTACCTTGATTTACATAAACTATTAGTTCGTCATCAATATTTAAAGACGTTTCTATAGGCAAACCAATACGGTCTTTTATATTTCTGGTAAATAAATTAGCGCCAATTGTAAATTTGTGTTTTTTAATAGATAATGCTCCAAGCCTAAAACCTAGATTGTAATTATTACTTTGCTCTGGGTTAATACTTGGGTTAGCAACTACATTGTCGCCATCGTTACCAAAAACTTCAGTTTCATTAGGTAATCTTATGGCTTTTTCTGCAGAAGTTAAAAGGGTAAAGTTTGGAGAAAAGGCATAAGAAGCAGCAAAACCGTAACCATTAAACTTTTTATTGCTGCTAATTATGTCATCAATAATAACAGAATTACCATTTTCATCTTCTGCAATTTCTGGATCTATGTTTACAGTTTTTTGTTGGTATAATTTACCAAAAACACTAGTTTTTAGTCTGTTTTCTATAGCAGACAACTCATAACTTAAAGCAAAAATATTTTTATGTAAGTCTCTAGACCCTTTAAATGTGTTTTCTAAAACAGATTGTAACTCATCACTATCCTCACGATCTATTCCGCTATATACGTGGTTGGCTAAAATTTTATGATTGTTATTAAAGGCATAAGAAACTCCTGTTCTAATAGATCCTACTTTTCTGTTTATGGCAGCTAAAGTTGGTCCGCCTTCTTGCTGAGACCTCCAGGTGTATTGGTACTCATCACCTCTAAAGTCTATGGCTCTTTCTCCGTTCCAGCTGTAAGCCCAAGAAACAGTATCATTAACAGTACGGTTTCTTTTACCATAAATTCCGTTAACAGTTACATCTAAACCTTTAGTAAATAAATCCTTTTTTTGGTATGTTAAATTTGCAAGTAGTGCGTTAGATTCTAAAAACCTGTCTTTGTATGGCGTAATAGTCATAAAAGCTCCGTGTTGCACCTCTTTGTAATCATCAGATCCAGTAACACCTACAAAAAACTGATCTGCCCAGTTTACATCTGTAAAACCTATTTGCAACATACCACCAGTAGACCTGTAAGCATCGTTAAATCTGCGTGCAGTTATTGGGGTTTGTACACCGCCCAAACCGGTAACTACAACACTTCTTCCAGATACTTTATAATCATTATCTGAATAGTTGTGAAAAAGCGATGTTTTTACGGTAAAACCAGTATCATCAAACCTATACAAACCATTAACGCTTGCTTGTAAAGTGTTAAATGAACCGTAAGAAACAGAAGCGTTTAAATTTGTTTTAGCATTATTGTGTAATACAATATTAATGGCACCGCCTAAGGCATCATCTGCTAAATGACCAGGAACAACACCTTTATACACCTCAATATTTTTTATCATTGAAGGAGGTATACTATTTAAGTTAAATGATGAGCCATACATAGAACTAGGAATACCGTCTATAAAAATACGTACAGCACTACCAGATAATCCGTTAAGACTATAACTAACATCTGACCCTAAACCACCATTTTGTCTAATTTTTACACCTACAGTAGTGTTAAGCAGCTCGTTAGTTTGTATGTTTCTGATGCTAGCTTCTTCTGTTTTAACTACGTTAACGGCAAAACCTTGAGTCTCAATTTCGGTTTCTTTAGTTTTTCCGTTTACCAAAACCTCATTTAGCTCATTATCTTGATTGTAGCTAAGTGTATGCTTAATTTTTGTGTTTTGTTTATTAACTACAATAGTCACTTTTTCTATTTCCTTGCCATAGTATTTTATGGCAATGGTGTGACTGCCATAGGGTAAATTTTGCAACGTAAAAAAGCCTTTAGCATTAGTATATGTGTGTGTTATAGGTTTTTTTGTAAAAACAGTAGCCTCTGCAACAGGGTTTCCATTTTTAAAAGAAATAACTCCAGTAACAGTACCTGTTTTAGTCTCATAGGCAGCTTGCGAGAACACAGAAAAAGTAAATAACAGGCTTAAAACCGACACTATTTTTAACATACAATTAAAAAAATATTTATATTTATTAAGACTTAGTCTAAATTAATTTAGTTTTGCAAATCTAAGTTTTGAACTGTTGATACAAATAACGCAAACGGAAGTTTTAATAACGTATTAAGAAATAATGAGTCTAGGATTAAAAAGTTTTACATATTCTAATACAAGCAGTATACGTATTGTTGTAGATGATGCGTTGACAGATGTATTAGAAGAAAATTGCCTTAGTACTTTTGTAAATGAAGAAAACAAAGGTATTAGCCTAAACTCTAATTACTTTATTGCGTTAACAAAAAACATTACTATTAAAAAACGTATAGAGCATAGTGTTTTTTGTGACTTTCCATTATTTAAAATACATTTTTCTTTAAAGGGTAGTTACGTGTATATGCCAACAACTAGTGTGTACGCACCTGTAGAAATACCACAAGGCTATTGTAATTTATTTTATGCTCCTGTGCTTAGCGGAGCAGAAATTTTTACAAAAGGAGAAACTAAAACTTTAGAGGTTTATTTTACTAAAAATACTTTAGAGAAGTTAATAGGTAAGGCAACCCAAACTAATATAGACGGTTTGCATACCAAATTAAATATAGATCATTTTTTTAGCTACTTTAAAAAGAGCAAGCGAATACCTTTAAAACTAAGAAACCAAATAAACGAAATTATAAACTGTACGTATGTAGGAGATTTAAAACATAACTATATACAAAGTAGACTTGCCATTTTAATTGTAGATTTTTTAATGGATAAGATCAAACCAGTTGTAGAAAGCAAAAAACTACCAGAAGCAGATTACTTAGCAATTGTAAAGGTAGAAGAATATTGTAGGTTAAATTTAAAAAGCAAATTAACTATAATTGGCTTATCTCAAATAGCGGGTTTTAATACCACAAAACTAAAAAGCGATTTTAAAAAAGTATACAAAACCACCATTTTTAAGCATATTACCCAATTACGTATGGACAAAGCTAGACAATTGATACAAGAAGAAGGTATGTCTATTGCAGAGGTATCTTACGAGGTAGGTTACTCTAATCCACAACATTTTACGGCAGCTTTTAAAAAAACAATTGGCTATTTACCAAGTAAGCTAATAAAATAACCACTAATTCACCAATTCCTTTTCTTCTTTTAGTCTAAAGCAGCGTTCTTCACCAAGGTAATTTGGGTCTCCGTGATTTTAAACAAAGAAACATATGATTCTTTAAAGTGTACATTTGATATTTTAAAGGATTATATTTGTTATTAAGGTTTTATCTTTTGATATTGTAAGAAAATAATACGCTTCAGTAAATTATCTTTAATAATTAAAGTAGGTTATAGTAAATATGCTAAAGCAAGTTCATACGAGTTTGATACTTGTAGAGATATAAATTAAGTATGTAACCTTGATGAAACCAATAACGCGGTAGTGGAGGGTACAAATAACTCTAACGAAAACTGTACAGAATGAAAAATATACTAATTATTATGGTTTTTATATCACACTTTTGTTTTTTATAAAAAAAGTTAAAACAAAAAAAATATTTGCACTTTGATGCAACAAGCAAAAAAACATATTCGATTGAAGTTAATGGAAAAATAATTGCAGAACCATATTACTCTAAAGGGGTAAAGAAAAATGGAAATATAACTTTTTATATTTGTAAAGAGATGTTTTATTCTGATAAAAAAGAAATCGACACTTGTAAAATTGAATATTTAAAAAATGTAAAAATGTCAGATTTGAGTACACTCAAAAAAGATGTTAACAGAACAAATCCTTTGTATCCATATAAAGTATTCCCTAACCTTTATTTAGTTGAGAAAATTAGTGACTCAACAATAGTAAAATATAAAGTAAAATGGGAGTACTATATAGAATAAATACAACCTTAACCCTAATAATTGTATTGCAACCTACGATTCATCACTAATTAAAACCAATCAATAGAATGAAAAATAAATTAATTATCCTCTGCTTTCTACTTATTTTAACTTCTTGTTTTGAGAAAAGTGTAAAAGTTAAAATAACGGATTTTTCTAAGCCTAAATACGACACTTTAGTGCCAAACCAAAATGGTTGGCTTGCACCATATTCCAATGCATACTTACAGATTAAAGGAGTGTCAAATGATACAATTAAGATAAATTTTAGTGGTGTTGAGAAAAAGTACATAGGTGCTTTTAAGGATGAATGGAATGTTGATTATTATGGAAACATCAATGTTCCAATTAAGTTTGATCCTTTTAAAGCGAATAAGGGGGAGGTTTCTATTTATTGCAAAATACATTGAAATGCAAACCACAACAAAACCTATAAACAAATAAGGCTTAGAGCTTAATTGTTAGGTTTATATATTTTAATGAAGATTGCAAGACCTTTATAGTTTTGCTTTAAGTTGGAAAATAAAAAACAAAATCTGCCTGGCGCTAAAAGTCACAGAGAGGCATAAAAAATTAAGCTATATGGTTAACGTATATCAAACTATGAAAAAGATAAAATTGGTACTCTTAATAAGTGTAGTTACTACTCTTTATGTTTCTTGTCAGAATAAAGAAACTACCCTTGAGTTGGAAAGCATGTCTATTGTTAAGTTGTTGTATAATAGTGAATTAATAAAGTTTCCTGTTCCGTTACCGCCAGTTGATGGTAGTTCAAAAATTGAATACCCTAAAAAACAATTAACAGATAAACAATTTCTTGAAAACAATTATGTGATTTCGTTTTTTAAAGCAACTGATTATGCTATAAATGAGGAGGTTTTTGCAGTACAAGAATATAAAAATATACAAATTAATCCTTCTCACATATTTTCATCAAAAAATTTAAGTTTATCAAACTTAGAGGATATAAACGGTAATAAAATTGCAGTACTAAAAAAGGAGGATAATTTAAAAATACAAGAGATAATAAAAAAATATAACGTAATGGGGATAGTGTATGTTTCTGATATACATTTTAATGAAAAGGTAAATAAAGCCATATTAATTTCTGGGTTTTATACTCACGAACTAGCTGGTCATACAAGTTTATTTAGCTTACAAAAGAAAAATGGAACCTGGCAAATAGTCTCTTCTATTCACTTATCTGAAAGTTAAGTAGATTATTTTTTTGAAGTAATGAAAAACAAAGCATTGTATATTTAAAAATGAGAAACTTGATTTTAGAAAACACCAAAGTTTAAAACCAAAGGATACTAATTCACCAATTCTTGTTCTTCTTTTAATCTAAAGCAGCGTTCTTCGCCTAGGTAATTTGGGTCTCCGTGTTTCTCAGACCAAAAGCCATCTAAAATATCTTTGCTAATACATTTATATACCACAACACCTTTGTAGGTAGCATTATCTTCGCCTTTGTAATTAAAGTTAATTACCAAAATATTGTCTTTAAAAAAGCCTGTTCCTAATTGGTATTGCTCATTACCTATTAACCATTTTGCTTTTATACGCTTATTTGTATCTAACGCTAAAACTAGTGTGCCTTTATAAGTTGTTTTTTCGGCATTTTGGTTGTTTCCCATAATAGCATAGGTGCCAGGTAATTCTTCAATCTTCATAGGTGTAATAATTTAGCTTTACCGTAAGCTATTGTTTGTATACAAATGTAAACACTTAAAAGTAATATCATATTTAACAACAGTAATCTTCCTTGCAAAATTGTTGAATAAAAAATCTATTTTTAATCATTCTAAATAAAAATAGTTCTTATATTTGCGCCTTATCAATACTAAATCTAAATAAACAAATAAGCTTTATTTATCTAAATACAATCAAAATGAAAAAAATTACAACACTTGTTTTACTACTGTTTGTAGGTACTATTGCCGCACAAGACGCAAATGTTTTTTGGTCTCGTGGTTTTTTTACGCTAAATACTACAGTTAAAGATGTGCAAGAAAAAGAAGCTGAAGGTAACAGTGCTACGGCATTAAGCTCTAATAATTTTGATGCTACTACAAATGCTATTTTAGCTGGTGCATCTGCAGAGGTTGTAGACTATTTGTTAAGTGTAAAAGGTAATGATGTAAATAAAATTACACATGACGGGCGTACTTACTTATTTTGGACAGCTATGAAAGGCAATTTGCCGTTAATGAAAAAGCTAATTAAACTTGGTGCAAAAACAGATGTTGTAGATGATAAAGGTAGTACTGTATTGCTTTTTGCTGCCGGTGGCGGACAAACTAATCCTGAATTATATGATTTATTACTAGCAAATGGGGCAAAAATAACAGAGACTTCTCCTAAAGGTGCAAATGCTATTTTAAAATTAATTGGTGGTGCTAAAGATCTTAAAGATTTAAATTACTTTTTAGAAAAAGGATTAGACCTAAAACATACAGATAAAGAAGGGCATAACGCTGTAGATTATGCTGCACGTACAGGTAACAAAGCAATTATAGAGCAGTTAATTAAAAAAGGAGTTGCTTATAAAGATACTAATGCAGACGGTAGTAATGCTATTTTAGTAGCTACAGAAGGCGGTAGAGGTCCTGGTAATAGTTTAGCGTTTTATAAGTATTTAGAGAGCTTAGGTATTAACCCAAATGTTACAGATAACAATGGTGTTACTCCAATGCACAATTTGGCTGGCCGTAACAAAGACAATGCTGTTTTTAATTACTTTATAGATAAAGGAGTTAGCACAACCCAAGCAGATACAAAAGGTAATACTCCGCTAATGTATGCAGCTGGACGCAACAGTTTAGATGTAGTTAAGTTTTTTGGAGTTAAAAATTTAGACGCTAAAAATAAAGATGGTAAAACGGCATTAACTAATGCTGTTGCTTATAATGGTGCAGATGTAGTTACTTATTTAATAGATAAAGGCGCTGCTGTTAATGTAGTAGATGAAAAAGGAAACAATTTGGCATACTACTTGGTAAACTCTTACTCTAAAAGAAATAAAAAGGCGTTTACAGAAAAGTGGAATTTATTAAGTGCTAAAGGCTTAAATATGGCTCACGTACAAGAAGGTAAAAACAATATTTTGCACTTGGCTGTTGCTAAAAATAATAAAGATTTACTAGCTAAAATTACACCATTAAAGATTGATGTTAATGCTAAAAATGCAAACGGACTTACTCCTTTACATTTGGCAGCTATGACAACTAATAATGTAGACTTAATTAAGTATTTAATTAGTGTTGGAGCTAAAAAAGATGCTGTAACAGAGTTTGAAGAAACAGTGTACGACTTAGCTTCTGAGAACGAATTATTGAACAAAAACAAAATTGAATTTTTAAAATAATAAGTAATGAAATTTAAAGTAGCAATTATAGCAGTACTAGGTTTGTTTGTTATGGCAGCTTTTACAGCGGCACCTAAAACTAGCCAATATAAATGTATGATTCAGTTAAAAAATTACGAGGGCGAAGGTGCTTACGTTGTAGTTTCTTTATTAGATGCAGAAGGTAAATACGTAGAGACTTTAAATGTGTTGGGAGATGATCCTGAGTGGTACCATGATTTAACCAAATGGTACAACTTTTTTGAAAAAAAGAAACCAAGTATAGATGCCATTACAGGAGCAACAATTAGTGGTGGAGAACGTGCTATTAAGGTTATTAAAATTGATAACGATAAAATAAACAGTGGCTACAAAATACGTTTTGAAACTGCTGTTGAGGATCAAAAATATGTGGAGGACGATGTAACTTTTGAGCTTACTTCTACCAGTGTAAACAGCAAAGTAGATGGTACTGGTTACATCCGTTACATACGTATGTTACCACAGAAATAATTAATTTATGACATTATCAGTTTGGAGATACAGTCACCTTGTGTTGGCTGTATCTTCTTCTATTTTTATTTTATTGGCAGCTGTAACGGGTTCTGTATTAGCGTTAGAGCCAATTAGCAATCGCATACAGCCATATACTACGGGAGATTTAGACCAAGTTACCGTTGCAGAATTTACAAGTACATTACAGCAAAAGTATGCAGAGGTTATCTCTGTAGAAATTGATAAAAATAGCTGGGTTATTGCATCTGTAATAGATAAAGATGGTGCAGATAAAATAATATACATAGACCCAAAAACAGGAGATAATTTAGGCACACCTAAAGAGTCTAGCGCAGTTTTTAAGTTTGCAACCACATTACACCGTTCCTTATTTTTAAAAGGTATAGGCCGGTTTTTTGTAGGTTTATCTTCATTTTTACTGTGCTTAATAAGTATTAGCGGTATTTTTCTAATTTTAAAAAAGCAAGGTGGTGTTACAGGCTTTTTTAAACCTATAGTTAAAGAAAATTTAAATCCGTATTACCATACTCTTTTTGGTAAATGGTTGCTAATTCCTATTTTAGTTATAACGCTAACAGGCGTGTATTTATCTCTAGAACAATTTTCTGTACTGCCATCTGCCAAAATAGTGCATCAAGAAGACACCTTGTTTGCAGAAGAACCAGTTATTCCTGTAGCAGATTTTAAAGTTTTTAAAGATACCAAGTTATCCCAGGTTCGTAAAATAGAATATCCTTTTGCGCCTTTTCCAGAAAGTTACTTTTTACTACAATTAACAGACAAGGAGTATTTAGTAAACCAATTTAATGGTGATATTGTTAGTCAGGTTAACTATCCTTTTTATGTAATATTAACGTATTACAGCACACTTTTTCATACAGGGCAGGGGAGTATAGTATGGAGTATAGTTTTGTTATTGGCTTCTATTGGTATTTTGTTTTTTATGTATTCGGGCTTTAGCATAACGTTGCAACGTAGAAAATCTAGAATTAAAAACAAATACAAAAAGGACGACTGTGATTATGTTATTCTTATAGGATCTGAAAACGGAAACACCTTTTATTTTGCCAATGCATTGTACTCGGAGTTACTGCGTTTGGGTAAAAAAGCATATTTAGCAGAACTAAACAGCTATAAAAGCTATAAAAATATGCAGCATTTGGTGGTAATGACCTCTACCTACGGTACAGGAGAAGCGCCAACAAATGCCAAAAAGTTTAAAGCACTTTTAAACACACACCAGCAAGGTGCAAAGTTTAACTACTCGGTTGTAGGTTTTGGCTCTTTAGCATACCCAGACTATTGCAAATTTGCTTATGATGTAGATACTATGTTGCAAGCACACCCCAACAATAACCGTTTGGCAGATGTGTTTACCATAAACAACCAAAGTTTAGAGTCTTTTAACCAGTGGTTGTTAGCGTGGAGCAAGCAAGAAAATTTAAATATAAGTTTACCAAAAGCCATTGGAGGTAAAAAGAAACGTAAAACCTATACTTTTACCGTAACCAAACACACCAAGGCAGAAAATAATCCGGACGATACTTTTTGTATATACTTAAAACCAGTAGAAAAAGTGAAGTTTACCTCTGGAGATTTACTCTCTATTTTGGGCGAAAAAGACCAGAGAGAACGATTGTATTCTATTGGTAAGTGGGAAAAAAACGAGCTTGTTATAAGCGTTAAACGTCACCAAAAAGGAAGTGTATCTAATAGGTTACAAAACCTTGCTGTGGGCAACAAAATAAGCTGTGGTATAGTAAAAAACAAAGCGTTTCATTTGCCTAAAAAAGCAAAAGAAGCCCTGTTAATAGCAACTGGTACAGGTATTGGTCCTTATTTAGGGATGATACGCCAAAACACAGCACACAAAAAATTACACCTGTATTGGGGTGGGCGTACAGCAGCATCTTTTGAGCTGTACAAAAACCAATTAGAAGAACAACAGCAGGCAGGCAAACTAACCTCTTTGCATTTGGCATTGTCTAGAGAACAAGCCCAAAAAGTATATGTACAAAACCTGTTAGAGGCAAATGGTAAAGAAGTTGCCCAACTTATTAAAAATAAAGGCTATATTTTAATTTGCGGCTCTATAAGTATGCAAAAAGAAGTTACTACGATTTTAGATACCATTTGTAAAAACCACCTAAAAAAGCCATTAAGTTACTACCAAAACAAAGGCCATATTTTAATGGACTGCTATTAAAAACAAATTAAAACCCGTAACCGTATGTTACGGGTTTTTTTGTGCTATTTATACTCTTTTTTATCCCAATTACACATTTCCGTAATTGTACTACAAAAAATGGTTTTATATTGTGTTAACAATTAGTAACGAAACTAGAATACGTACGTTTATATGTAGTTATAAATTGATGGCAGAACTAAAAAATAAAAGAGCTGTTTTTATCTAACGCTCAATCGAACTGATAAAAAGAGAATGAATGGCATACCATAACAATGAAGATATTTTTGATGACGAACCTATAGAACTAGTCATAAGATTCGAAAATAAAGCAGTAAGTTCTCTTACTAAACAGAACAAAGGAAGCTTT
>NZ_JBDVAA010000010.1:0-63795 GCF_039943695.1 Cellulophaga sp.
ATTATAATCTATTAATATTTTATATTTTAGTAGTGGTGTAAGCTGTTTGTCTAGATAAGAGTCTAGTTTATAAAAAATACATAATCAGCTATTTTAAAAAAGCAAAAACTAATTATGATAGAAATTCTACAATCTTTAAGGTTAACCTTACTTAATACAGGGTATGCCAAACTAGGTACTTCATGGGATTTTGACAACGTTATTAGCCCTTTTACAAGAATGTATTACATTACTAAAGGAACTGCTAGAGTATACCATAACGATAATGTATACCACTTAAAACCAGGATACATGTATTTAATACCTAGTTTTACGTATGCTAGGTATATCTGTGATGATTATCATGAACAATATTATATTAGTTTTTTAGAAGAAATTAATAGTGGCTTATCTATATATAATTTTAAAAATTTTGAATACGAAATTAAAGCAAGTGAGCAATGTCTATATTACTTTAAAAGGTTAACTATATTAAATGCTAACAGAGAAATTAAAAATAGTGACCCAAAAACATACGATAATAGACCTACACTACAAGATTTTATTAAACAAAATGAGAATTTAAGTACTCAAGAGTTTTTAGAAACACAAGGAATTTTAACAACCTTATTATCTAATTTTATAACTAATAAAAAACTCCCTAAAGAAATTAATTTATCTAATTCTAATTTAAATCAGATTTTAAATTACATTAATAAAAATCTACACCTACCCATTACTATAGATGAACTTGCTAATACTTGCCACTACAGTACAGATTACTTTTCTAAATTATTTTTAAATACTTACGGATTAAGACCCAATAAATACATACAATCTAAAAGAATTGAACGCGCACAATTGCTATTACTAACAACAAAAGACTCTTTAGAGGAAATAGCGCAAAAAGTTGGTTTTGAAAATGTATCTTATTTCTCTAGGTCATTTAAAAAGCATACAGAAAAAACACCTGCTTCTTTTAGAAAGGAGCAGGTGAATATTTAAAGGTAAAACTTATTTTTTATTAAAATTTACGTTCTTTTCTGCCTCGCATTTTGTTTGCCTGGTTATCACCTAAGAACTTTTCTTTAACAGGGTCCCAATCTAATGGTCTGCCTAAGTTATAGGCAATATTTGCAATGTTACAAACCGTTGCTGAACGGTGACCTGTTTCTGCATCACATATTGGCTGTGTTCTGTTTTTAATAGATGAAATCCAATCTTGATAATGGTTTCCTTCTGTATTATACAGTTTAATATCTGAAGCTGTAAGCTCTGCACTTACCAAATTTTTAGGTGTAGTTTCAAAATAACTACGGCTAATATCCATAGTTCCTTTAGACCCAATAAAACGAACTCCCCATCCTCTACCAAAATCTTCATGTATCATTTCTACACCATTATCATAATACATTTTTAAACCTTTAACTGCTTTTTTATCTGTAGGCGGAACATACTTTACAGGCCCAGACCTATCCATACCTAAAGCCCACTGAACAATATCAAACATATGAGCTCCCCAGTCACATAATATACCACCACCAACTTCTTCATAAAGTCTCCAATCTGGCCAAAAATCTACATCATTACGAGATGGTGCCAACCTATGGTTATAGCCTAATAAAGGTGCTGGGCCACACCACTTGTTCCAGTTTACCTCTGCTGGTAATGTCTCTGGCTGTAAATTATAAGGTACTGCAGGGTCACCAACATTTACAAGGACTTGTTTTATGTCTCCTAAATATCCGTTTCTTACCAACTCACAAGCTCGTCTAAAGTTTTTACCCGAGCGTTGCATACTACCCGTTTGTAATATTTTATTTGTCTTTTTTACTGTTTTAACTAAATCTATACCTTCATTAATGTTATGTGTTAATGGTTTTTCACAATACACATCTTTGCCAGCTTTCATTGCATCTATTGCCTGTATTGCATGCCAATGGTCTGGAGTTGCAATTACAACAGCATCTACATCTTTACGGTCTAGTAACTCGTTGTAATTTGTATAAGTTGTAACTCCATTGTAATTATTCTGATTTCTTTTTTCTGCATATATTGCATTTACAGCCCCTTTAAACCACTCGTTTTTTGTTGACCATACATCACAAGCAGCAACAATTTGAGAGTTTGTTGCACCAACAAAATTCTTTGCTAACCCTCTACTTTGTTTTCCTAAACCAATAAATCCTAAATTAATTCTATCACTAGGTGCAACAAATCCTCTACCAAAAATATGTCTTGGTAGTATAGTTACGGCTCCCGTGGCCAAGGCGGTTTTGGTTATAAAACCTCTTCTAGATATTTTAGAATCTGTTACTGGCTTTTTAGTACTTTTTAAGTCTTTCATTATATAGGTTGTTTTTAGTTTGATTAAAAAGGGTTACTTTTTAAAATTAAAAAATTATACCAATAAAATTACCTATACTATACTTTGTCTAGTAATAGTAGTGTTTAAAATAGTGCCATAAATGGTTAATTTTTAATAAAAAGACAAAAAAAATCCGAAAACGCTAAGCTTTCGGATTGTAATTTATTTTTAGATCTCTTTATTTTCTTTCTTGTAAAATAGCAATAAGTTCTGTTGGATTTGACACGTAAGTTGTTTTCCCTTCAAAATATTTTTCTTTTAAATTAATAGGGTTTCCAGCAACTAATAAATGTGCTGTTGTCTGCTTTAATATAGCCGCAATTTTATCTTTTACTTTATCTGGAATTGTTGTTATAAACATAGTAAGTAACAAATCTGGTTTTACTATTTCTTGTACAGATTCTAAATTTTCAATAGGCACATGTTGTCCTAAGTAATACACATTCCATCCTAAATCTTTAGCTATATATTGCGCTAACAATAATCCTATTTCATGGTGTTCATTCTCTGGTAAAAATAATACTATTTTAGATGCGTCTTCCTCTGCTAATGATAAATTATCTATACCAGCAATTACTTTTTGCCTAATTAAGTTAGACACAAAATGCTCTTGTGCAGGCATCACCTTATCTATTCCCCACAAAACACCTATTTGGTTTAAAAAAGGGTAAATTAAATCAGAAACTGTTTGTAATAAGCCTTTGTTTAGTATGTGACCGTCTAGTATTTTAACAAATTCTCTTTCGTTCATCTCTAACAAACACAACATAAGAGCAGTGAGCACATCACCCTCAATGGGTTTTAATAACACCTCGGTTACATTAGCGTGTAGCTCCTCATTAGACATTTTGTCAATTTTAGACACCTTAAAACCATTTCGTTGTAAAATACTAACGTTAAGTAATTTACGTAACAACTCATCCGTGTAATATCTAATATTTGTATCTGTACGCTCTGGCTGCACAAAATTATACCTACTCTCCCACTTACGTAAGGTATGTGCATTAATTCCGGTTAGTGTAGCAACCTGAGACATTGAATAACTACCCATTTCAACTAAATTTTCTAGTTGCAAAAATAACTTAAAAAAAGAATCAAACTTAATTTTGTCTAATTTTTTTTAAAAAAAACTGGACATTATCAAATATTTTAATACATTTGTCTAAGATTAACACTATAAAAGTTAGACAAAATGAAAACTAAAATTTATTTTTCCGCATTAATTCTATTCTTATTTGCTTTTACGTCATGTAATGATGACGATGATACTCCACCGCAAATGGAATCTCAATTAAACATTGTAGAGACGGCATCTAAAACAGATGTGCTTAGCTCTTTAGTTGCTTCACTTGCAAAATCTGATGAGAGTCCAAACTCTGATCTTATTGGTGCTTTAAGTGGTACAGGACCTTTTACAGTATTTGCTCCTACAAATGATGCTTTCACTGCTCTTTTTGCAAGTTTAGACGGATATTCTTCTTTGGACGATTTTGATACCGAAGAGGAAAAAGCACTACTTGCTACCATTTTAAAATACCACGTAGTTGCTGGCGCAGCTGTTGCATCTGGTGACTTAACAGACGGACAAGTAATTACTACTCTTTCTGGAGAAGATGTTACTGTTACTCTAAATAACGGCGTATTTTTTAGTGATGCTTCAGAAGCAGATGCACAAGTAGTTACTGCAGATATAGATGCTACAAACGGTATTGTACACGTTATAAACAAGGTTTTATTACCACAAACAGTAATAGACGCAATTAACCTAGGTACTCTTGTAGATGTGGTTGTTGCTAGTGATGCTTTAACTGTTTTAGAAGCTGCTGTAATTAAGGCTGGCTTAGTAGACACCTTAAACTCAGACGGACCTTTTACTGTTTTTGCTCCTACAGATACTGCTTTTATAGCATTATTAGATATGTTAGGTGACGATTACACTTCTTTAGATGATTTTGATACTGAGGATGAAATACAATTATTAAAAGACATTTTATTATACCACGTTGTTCCTGCAAAAGTTTTATCTACAGATTTAGCTGCTGGTGAAGTTGGTACTGCTTTAGCTGATAATACAATTGAAGTGGTTGATAACGATGGTACTTTTGTTATCTCTGATGCATCAGATATTAATGCTAATATTTCTGCTGTAGATATTATGGCTTCTAATGGTGTTGCTCATGTAATAGACAAGGTTTTATTACCACAAGCTGCTGTAGATTTTATTGCAGACCAACAACCAACTATTGTAGATTTAGCAGTAGCTACAAACGATTTATCTTTATTAGTTGGTGCTTTACAACAAGCAGATGCTGGTTTAGTAGAATTATTAGGAACAGATGGACCTTTTACTGTATTTGCACCTACTAATGCTGCTTTTGCTGCTTTGTTAGAAGAATTAGGAGATGACTACAATGAGCTTTCAGATTTTGATACTGAAGAAGAAAAAGAAATGTTAGCTACTATTTTAAAGTATCACGTAGTTGCTGGTACGGCTGCATTGTCTACAGATTTAAGTAACGGACAAATGATAGCTACAGCGCAAGGAGAAGATATTACTATTAATTTAACTGATGGTGTATTTATACAAGATGCTACAGATACAGATGCTGCTGTTGCAACAGCAGATATAGAGGCTAAAAATGGAGTTATACATATTATAGATAAAGTATTATTACCACAAGCAATTGTAGATGCTTTACAACCTAACATTGTAGAGTTAGCTATTGCTACAGACGATTTATCTTTATTAGTTGGCGCATTACAACAAGCAGATGCAGGTTTGGTTGAGTTATTAGGTATGGAAGGGCCATTTACAGTTTTTGCACCTAGTAATGCTGCTTTTGAAGCTTTATTTGAAGATTTAGGACCAGATTATACAACTTTAGCTGATTTTGATACTGATGAGGAAAAAGCATTATTAGCAGACATACTTAAATACCATGTTGTTTCTGGTGCTGCTGTTTTATCTACAGACTTAACAGACGGACAATTAATTACAACTGCATTAGGACAAGACTTAACTGTTAACTTAACAGGAGGTGTATTTATTACAGATGCCGGAGATAATAATGGTGAAGTAATTACTGCAGACGTAGAGGCTAGTAATGGTGTTGTACATATTATAAATAAAGTTTTATTTCCAGACACACATTAATTTGAGATAAAATTAGCCTGTTGGTTAGGTTAATTTGGTTGTTGTACCGGTGATGTAAAAAATCACCGGTTTTTATTATTATTTATAAAACATATAGTATCTTAGGAAGATACTTGTTAACTCTTTATGAAAAAAGTTATTATTATAGGGTCTGGATTTTCTTCATTATCTGCTAGTTGCTACTTAGCAAAAGCTGGTTATGATGTAACAATGCTAGAAAAAAATACAACAACTGGTGGTAGAGCTAGACAACTAAAAACAAATGGTTTTGTTTTTGATATTGGTCCTACTTTTTATTGGATGCCAGATGTTTTTGATAAATTTTTTGCTGATTTTGGTAAAAAAACAAGTGAATATTACCAATTAGATCAATTAAATCCTGCATACCAAATTTATTTTGGTAAAAATGACTCTATTTCTATTTCAGAGGATTTTAATGAAACTAGAGACACTTTTGAAAAAATTGAACCAGGTAGTGGCAAACAACTAGAGCGTTTTATAAATAAAGCGCGCATTAATTATGATATTGCCATAAAGAAACTTGTATATAACCCTGGTGAAAATTTATTTGAAATAATAAATAGTAAAACAATTACTAAGCTATACGAGTTTATACTTACTATAAAAAATCAGGTTTCTGGTTACGTAAAAAATGATAAGCTTCGTAAAGTTTTAGAATTTCCAGTATTGTTTTTAGGTGCAAAACCAAGCAATACACCTTCATTTTATAACTTTATGAATTATGCCGACCTTAAATTAGGTACTTGGCACCCACAAGGTGGTATGTACAAAGTTGTAGAGGGTATGCAAAAATTAGCACAAAGTTTAGGCGTAAAAACTATTACAGATAGTCCTGTTTTAAAAATTAATATAGAGAACGGAAAAGTTAAAGGTGTAGATAGTAAAAGTGGTTATTTAGAATGTGATATTCTTTTAAGTGGCGCAGACTACCACCATACAGAAACATTATTACCAAAACAATACAGACAATACACAGAAAGTTATTGGGATAAGAAAATATTTGCTCCTTCTGCCCTATTATTTTTTGTAGGTTTTAATAAAAAAATTGAAGCGGTAAACCATCATACATTATTTTTTGATACTGATTTTGAAGAGCACGCTAAAACAATTTATGACACTAAAGAATGGCCAAATAAGCCTTTGTTCTATGCTAGTTTCCCTAGTAAAACAGATGCTACTAGTGCTCCTAATGGCAAAGAAGCTGCAATATTTTTAGTGCCAATTGCACCAGATATAGAAGACACAAAAGAGTTAAGAGAACATTACTTTAATCAGATTATAGAAAGAGTAGAAAAACTTACAGACCAAAGTCTTAAAGAAGATATTCTATTTAAAGAATCTTATTGTGTAGATAACTTTAAAGATGATTACAACTCCTATAAAGGAAATGCATATGGTTTAGCAAATACGTTAATGCAAACCCATATTTTAAGACCTAAATTAAAGAGTAAAAAAGTAGATAATTTATATTTCTGCGGACAATTAACTGTTCCAGGACCAGGTGTGCCACCATCATTAATCTCTGGCAAAGTAGTAAGTGAACTAATTTTAAAACACAGTAAATAATGAAAGCTCTGTTTGATTCCTCTAGCGTTAATTGTAGTAAATTAATAACCACAACCTATAGTACATCATTCTCTATAGGTATTAAGCTTTTTGCACCTTCTATTAGACCCGCTATATATTCTATATATGGTTTTGTTAGGTATGCAGATGAGATTGTAGACACGTTTCATGACTATGAGCAAGAAACACTTTTAAATGAGTTTGAAGAAGAATACAGAAAGTCGCTTACTCGTAAAATAAGTTTAAACCCAATAATAAATTCTTTTCAAGAAGTGGTTTTAAAATACGAGTTACAAGAATATGTAGATGCATTTTTAACCAGTATGCGTTTTGACCTTAACAAGACAGAATACAGCACTAGAGAAGAGTACAACGAGTATATTTACGGTTCTGCAGACGTAGTTGGCTTAATGTGCTTGCGCGTTTTTGTAAATAATGATAACGCAAGGTTTAATCACTTAAAAGAATCTGCTCAATACTTAGGATCTGCTTTTCAGAAAGTAAATTTTTTAAGAGACTTTAAAGATGATATAAACGAATTAGGAAGGTCTTATTTTCCAGAGTTAGACACAAATACACTTACACATACTGCTAAAGAACATATTTTATTAGATATAGAAAACGACTTTGCCGAAGCTTACAAAGGCATAGTTCAACTACCCCTAGAAAGTAGATTAGGTGTTTTTGTAGCTTACAAGTACTATTCTAAACTACTTAAAAAACTTAAAAAAGCAGATACTAGTAGTATTATGAATAGTAGAATACGCATCTCTAACCCTCTAAAATTTTTAATATTAACTAAGGCATATATTAGATTTAAATTTAATATTATTTAAAGTAAATTCTTATAACTTTATAGGTTATTAGATGTACTTTAAAACTTAGTTGATGAAATTATTATTTTGCTTTTGGATTTTACTTTTTAATACAACAACAAATTGTTCTAATTTAGATAGCGTAAGAAGTCAGTTTCATACAATTAAAACCAATGATGATTTAAAAAAATTTATTAAAACTTGCGAAGATTTAAATTGTGAATTAGCTACACCGTACGTTGCATCATGCATAATGAAGAAAGCAGAATTTACAATTTGGCCATTTAAAAAACTAGCTTACTTTAATGAAGGAAAAAAAGAACTAGAGAGCTACATTAAAAAATATCCAAATGACCTAGAAGCAAGGTATGTTAGGTATTTAGTACAAAGTAACATTCCTAGTTTCTTAGGCTACAACACAAGAATTGCTGCAGACAAAAAGTTTATTACGGATAATTTAGAAACATCAAAATTACCAGTAAACTATAAAAAAATAATTTTAAAAAATATAAATACAATAAGTCCCAATTAATGAAAATAGTACTTTTTATACTAATTACGGTTGTTACATTTGCTGTTATGGAAGTTATAACTTGGCTAACCCACAAATATGTAATGCATGGCTTTTTATGGATTTTACACGCAGATCATCATCAACCTAAATACCCACACCCTTTTGAAAAAAATGATTTGTTTTTTGTAATATTCGCAATCCCTAGTATTGCATTATTTTTCTTTGGTATTAGACCACAATTAAACTTTATGTTCTTCATTGGTCTTGGAATTCTTTTTTACGGCATAGCATATTTTCTTATTCATGATGTTCTTATACACCAACGTTTTAAATGGTTTAAAAAAACAAAAAACAAGTATTTAATAGGTTTACGCAAAGCGCATAAAGTACATCACAAACACTTAGGTAAAGCACACGGAGAGTGCTTTGGAATGTTATATGTTCCAAAAAAATATCACAAACAATACAAAGCTTAATGAAACCCTATTACTACCTACTTATAAATATTGCCTGTATAAGCATACCATTTATTGCTAGTTTTTACCCAAAACATGCTTTTTATAAAAAATGGGGTTCTTTTTTTAAAGCGTCTATACCTGTTGCTTTATTTTTTATTATTTGGGATTATTGGTTTACTGCAATTGGAGTTTGGGGATTTAACAAAAGTTACTTAACTGGACTTTTTTTAGGAGAATTACCAATTGAAGAAATACTTTTTTTTATAGCTATACCATATGCATGTGTATTTACTTATTTTGCACTTCTGCACTTAGTTAAAAATAATCCACTACAAAAAGCTGAAAAGTATATTACTTTTATACTAACTGTTGTATCTATATTAATAGCTGTTTTATTTTACAACAAACTTTATACATTTACAACAGCAGTTTTAGGAGCTGTTTTTCTTTCATATTTAAGTTATAAAAAAATAAACTTAAGTTACCATTACCTAACATACTTATTAATTATTCCTTTTTTTATGGCTAGTAACGGTATACTAACAGGTAGTTTTTTAGAGTCTCCTATAGTTTGGTATAACAATGCAGAAACTATTGGTTTTAGAATGGCTACTATTCCTGTAGAAGATTCCTTTTACGGTCTAATACTTATTTTTATGAATATTGAATTGTTTCGCTTTTTTAACAAAAAGAAACAACTAAACGCTTAATTTTCAATACCTTCTTTATAAACTTTTAAAGCTCTTTCTCTAGCCGATTTGTGCTCTACCATTGGTTCTGGGTAATTAAAACCGTCTAACTCTGGTATCCACTGTCTAACATATTTAAAATCTTTATCAAACTTTTTAAGTTGTGTTATAGGATTAAATATTCTAAAATAAGGAGCAGCATCACAACCAGTACCTGCAGCCCATTGCCAATTGCCATTATTAGATGCTAACTCATAATCTAAAAGCTTTTTAGCAAAGTAAGCTTCTCCCCATTGCCAGTCTATTAACAAATGCTTACATAAAAAGCCAGCCGTTATCATACGTACTCTATTGTGCATATAACCTGTTTGGTTAAGCTGCCTCATACCAGCATCTACCATAGGATAGCCAGTATTACCAGAACACCATTTTTCAAAATCGTCTTTATTGTTACGCCATTTTATACCATCATACTTAGACCTAAAATTTTGAGTGACAACTTTTGGAAAATGATATAAAATTTGAGTGAAAAATTCTCTCCAAACCAATTCACTCAAAAACACACTTTCTAAACCATCTAAGCCTCTAATTAGTTTACGTACACTTACGGTACCAAAACGTAAATGCGGACCTAGGTACGTTGTTATATCATCAGAAGGAAAATCTCTTTTATCTGCATATATGCTTAAATGATCTAAATTATAAGGTTGTACCTCTATAGAAGAAGTTGTAAAGCCTAAATCTTCTAAAGAAGGAAAACTATGGTCTATTTTTAATAAATTGTCTTTAAAATCACATACTTTCTCTTCTATTAAACTAGGCTTAAATAGAGATTTCCACTTATTTTTAAACGGTGTATATACGGTGTAAGGATCTCCATCGTTTTTTAGAACATCGTTTTCTTCAAAAATAACACTGTCTTTATATATTGATACATTTATATTTTTTTCTTCTAGAAAGGATATAATTTTACTATCCCTGTCTTTAGCATAAGGCTCATAATCCTTATTAAAAAAAACATTCTCAATAGTGTAATCTTCTGTTAATTTTTTCCACGCATCTTCTGGCGTTGTATGTAGACAAAATACCCCACCATTATGCTTTTTTAAACTTGCATTAATATCTGAAAGTGTTTTGTGAATAAAAGTGACTCTTGCATCGTCATTATCCAATTCGTTTAGAATTTTTTTATCAAAAATAAAAATAGGCAGCACTCGTTTTCCAGATTTTAAAGCATAATGTAATGCTGTATTATCCTCTATTCTTAAATCTCTTCTAAACCAAAAAACCGATATTTTATCACTCATAAAAACTATATTAAAGCTTCATTTCAAAAATAAGGCCTATTCATTAAAAATACTACTTAACATAGTGTAAATACAAGAAAAATAGCCTTGAAAATATAAAATGAAAAAGTTTATTTATACATACCACATAGTTATATTTGTATCCTGCAAAATTTGGCCACGTGGCGGAATTGGTAGACGTGCTACCTTGAGGGGGTAGTGTTCTTATGAACGTGCTGGTTCGACTCCAGTCGTGGTCACAAAAAAAGCGCTTCTAGTAGAGCGCTTTTTATTTTTATGCTTTTAAATTAATTGCTTAATAACTCATTTAATATTTCTCTTGTTTTTGTACTGTTCCAATCTTTTGCTCCTGTTTCTTGTACTATAATTTCCCCTGACTTGCTTAAAATGTATGTAGTGGGAATTACATCATGGCTTAGCTCTTTGGGTAATTTATAGTTAGAGTAATACACATTAAAACTGAAGTTATTTTCTTTTAAATAAGCATTTACCTTTGCCACTTTATCACTTGCTAAAAACACAAAAACAACCTTATCCTGATAATCTGTGTATAATTTTTGCAAGCTTGGCATTTCTGCTACACAAGGCGGACACCAAGTAGCCCAAAAATTAATTAAAACTACTTTACCTTTGTAGTCTTGTAAATTATAAACATCTCCTTTAGCGTTTGTAAATTTCCAATTGTAATTTTGTAATGTAACTTGCTCTTTGGCTTCTATTTTAGCTGCGCTGCCAGAAAAAATTCTGTTTGCAAACACCTTAACTTTAAAACCCAATGGTGTAAATACTATTGCAACTATAAGTACATAAAAAACAATATTGAATATTCTCTTTCTTGTAATCGCCATTACTATTCTGCTATAAGTCTATCTATAGTCTCGTATACCGTATTATTATCCCAGTTAGAGATTCCTTCTTCATAAATAACAATATTGCCTTGTTTATCTACTACATAACTAGATGGTACTTTTTCTGTATTTACAGCGTGCTTAGCATCAATAATTAAATAGGTAACTGGAAAAGTAAATTTCTTTAACGCCATAAATTCTTCTACAACGTCTTTTTCTTCATTAGTAATAATATAAAAATCTACTTTGCCTTTATAAGCATTATAAAAATTCTGAATAGATTGTAGTTCTGCTTCACAATGTACTTTCCATGAAGCCCAATTGTTTATAAAAATCACATTTCCTTTAGACTTTTTAAAATTAAACAAGTTGTGATTTTCATCTTTTAAAACCCAGTCATAATCTGTTACTGTTTTCTGATTTTCTTTTGCTATCACAGATGGTGCAGTAGCTACCATTTTATTTAAAAAAAATTTTCCCATATGCCCTAAGGGAGTCCAAAAAAATGCTGCTACAAGAAGCATTATTAAAAGAGTAAAAACTGTTTTCTTTTTCATTTTATATTGTATAGTTACCTCTAAAATATGAAGATAAATTCATATAAAAATAAAAACTCCCGAATTACTTCGGGAGTTTCCTTTTATTAAAACAAACTTGGCTTATGCCGCGTTTTCTTTTTTAATTACATTTAAAGCAGAACCTTCTCTATACCAATCTATTTGAGGTTGGTTATACGTATGGTTTAGCTTAATAACATCTTTACTACCATCTGCATGCACTAACTCTAAAGTTAATTGCTTTTCTGGTGCAAAATCTGCTATATCTACAAAGTTAAATGTATCATCTTCTTGTACAAGATCATAATCTGCTTCATTAGCAAACGTTAATCCTAACATACCTTGCTTTTTAAGGTTTGTTTCATGAATACGCGCAAAAGATTTTACTATTACAGCTGCAACACCTAAATGTCTTGGCTCCATAGCTGCGTGCTCACGAGAAGATCCTTCTCCATAGTTATGATCACCCACAACTACAGATCTAACACCTGCTGCTTTGTATGCACGTGCCGTGTCTGGTACGCCTGCAAACTCACCTGTTAATTGATTTTTAACAAAATTGGTCTTTTTACCAAAAGCGTTAACAGCACCAATTAAACAGTTATTAGAAATATTATCTAAGTGACCACGGAAACGTAACCAAGGACCAGCCATAGAAATGTGGTCTGTTGTACATTTACCAAAAGCTTTGATAAGCAATTTAGCTCCCATTAAACTTTCGTCTTTTATTGGAGTAAATGGCTCTAACAATTGTAATCTTTCAGAGTCTGGAGAAACTTTAACTTCTACACCAGAACCATCTGCATCTGGAGCTAAGTAACCAGCATCTTCTACATCAAAACCTTGTGGAGGTAATTCTATACCTAAAGGCATATCTAATTTTACTTCCTCACCATCTTCGTTAATTAATGTATCGTTCATTGGGTCAAAATCTAAACGACCAGATATTGCTATTGCAGCAACCATTTCTGGAGAACCAACAAATGCGTGTGTATTAGGGTTACCATCTGCTCTTTTAGAGAAGTTACGGTTAAATGAGTGTACAATTGTGTTTTTCTCATCTCCTTTAGCATCACTTCTATCCCATTGACCTATACAAGGTCCACAAGCGTTAGTAAATACTGTTGCTCCTAAGTTTTCAAAAATATCTAAAATACCGTCTCTTTCTGCAGTAAAACGAATTTGTTCTGAACCAGGGTTGATACCAAAATCTGATTTAGGCTTAATTTTTTTATCTACAGCTTGTTTAGCAATAGAAGCTGCTCTAGTTAAATCTTCGTATGAAGAGTTAGTACAAGAACCAATTAATCCCCAATCTACTTTTAAAGGCCAATCATTTTCTTTTGCCTTTTCTCCTAACTGACCTACTGGTGTAGCTAAATCTGGAGTAAAAGGTCCGTTTAAATGAGGTCTTAATTCATCTAAGTTTATTTCTATAATTTCATCAAAATATTGCTCTGGATTAGCATATACTTCTGGATCTGCTGTTAAATGCTCTTTTACTTGGTTAGCAGCATCTGCAACGTCACTACGGTCTGTAGCACGTAAATAACGCTCCATAGACTCATCATAACCAAATGTAGAAGTAGTTGCACCTACTTCTGCACCCATATTACAAATTGTACCTTTACCTGTACAAGAAAGGTTTTTAGCACCTTCTCCAAAATATTCTACAATTGCACCCGTACCACCTTTTACAGTTAAGATACCAGCAACTTTTAAAATAACATCTTTAGCTGAAGTCCAACCAGAAATATTACCTGTTAATTTAACACCTATTAATTTAGGAAACTTAAGTTCCCAAGCCATACCTGCCATAACATCTACAGCATCTGCACCACCAACACCAATAGCAACCATACCTAAACCACCAGCGTTAACTGTATGAGAATCTGTACCAATCATCATTCCGCCTGGAAATGCATAATTTTCTAAAACTACTTGGTGAATAATACCTGCTCCTGGTTTCCAGAAACCAATACCGTATTTGTTAGAAACAGACTCTAAAAAGTTAAATACTTCAGCACTTGTAGAATTAGCAACCTTTAAATCTGGTGCAGCACCACTTTTTGCTTGTATTAAGTGATCACAGTGTACTGTTGTAGGAACTGCAACTTTTGGCTTACCAGCTTGCATAAACTGTAGTAATGCCATTTGTGCGGTGGCATCTTGACAAGCAATACGGTCTGGTGCAAAATCTACATAATCTTTACCTCTTGTAAATTTAGTATTTGGATTACCATCCCATAAGTGAGAATACAATATTTTTTCTGAAAGTGTAAGTGGCTTTCCTACTATTTCACGAGCCTTATCTACTCGTTCAGCCATACGGGCATAAACCCCTTTTATCATATCAATGTCAAATGCCATTCCTTTTAGTTTTGAGTTTAATTTATTGCAATTCCACAAAATTAATAAAATCTAAAGGGTAAACGAAGAAATTTGGCAACGATTACTATTATTTTGCCGAAAAATCAAAAAAAAGTACTTGTAAAAATGAATGCATCATTTTTTACTTAAAATTTTATCAAATTGTTTACGAAAACGTTTGAAATTGATTTTTCTTTATTAGAACAATTTAGCAATAATTTGCTCTTCAGAGATGCCTTCTGCCTCTGCTTTGTAGTTTTTAATTATTCTATGTCTTAATATACCAATTGCTACAGCTTGTACATCTTCTATATCTGGAGAAAACTTACCGTTTATAGCGGCGTGTGCCTTAGCTGCTAATATTAAATTTTGTGATGCTCTTGGACCAGCTCCCCAATCTATATATTGCTTTACATAATCTTCTGCTGTGTCTAGATTTGGTCTAGTTTTATTTACCAATTTTACAGCATATTCTACAACATTATCTGGCACAGGAATTCTACGTACTAAATGCTGTACAGCTACAATTTCTTCTGCACTAAACAAAGCGTTAATTGTTGGTTTATTATCTGATGTTGTACGCTTTACAACCTCAACTTCTTCTGCTACAGATGGGTATTGTAATTCTATAGCAAACATAAACCTATCTAACTGTGCTTCTGGCAAAGGATAAGTACCTTCTTGCTCTATTGGGTTTTGCGTAGCTAAAACAAAATAAGGTAGCTCTAGCTTATAATTTTGACCTGCTATTGTAACAGATCTCTCTTGCATTGCCTCTAAAAGTGCTGCCTGTGTTTTAGGCGGAGTCCTATTTATTTCATCAGCCAATATAATATTAGAAAAAATTGGTCCTTTAATAAATTTAAAGTTTCTTTTTTCATCTAATATTTCACTACCTAAAATATCACTAGGCATTAAATCTGGTGTAAACTGTATGCGTTTAAAATCTAAACCTAAAGTTTGGGCTATTGTATTAACCATTAAGGTTTTTGCCAAACCGGGCACACCTACTAACAAAGAGTGACCGCCTATATAAATAGATAATAAAATTTGATCTATTACCACATCTTGGCCCACAATTACTTTGGCAATTTCTTGCTTTAGTGCGTGGTGTTTTTCAACTAGATTTTTAACAGCAGTTACATCAGACATATAGTTCTACTATTTTTTAAACCAGTTGTTTTTAAACTCGCAATCCTTGTTGTCTTTATTAATACTTACATAAGTATCTTTAATGTGTTCTACCATCCATTCTTGTATAGCATCTACTCTTTTTTGCGTTAATGCTAATTCCTGAATTTTAATATAATCTTGTGCAAAATCTGCTACGTGCTCATCATACCTATTGGTAATTTTCATTATTTTATATTTCTGAGCACCACCTTGTTGCTCTACCTCTAAAATAGGCATAGAGATTTCATTATCTTTAATATCTCTAATTTGGTTGTACAACTCTGGCTGCATTTTAGTAAGCTCAAACTTAGTACTAAAATCTTGTGGGTTTCTTAACTGTCCGCCTTCAAATTTTGTTTCCTTTTGATCAGAAAAATTTAAAGCAGCTTCTGCAAATGTTAATTCTCCATCTAAAATTCTCTGTCTTATTTTCTCTAATTCTATCCTAGCTGCTTCTAGTCTTTCATCAGATACTTTAGGGGCCATAAGAATATGCCTTACATCTCTTTCCTGACCTTTAATTTTTTCTAAGTATATAATGTGATATCCAAACTGTGTTTCAAAAGGTTCAGAAACTTCGCCCTCTTTCAAACTAAAAGCAACGTCTTTAAATTCTTTTACAAAACCCGTTTCCTTGGTAATTTTATAAAAACCACCATTAGACCTAGATCCTTCATCCTCAGATGAAATAATTGCTTTAATTTTAAAACTAGAACCACCTTCTAAAACATCTTCTCTTATTTTATTAAGCTTGTCTATTACTTTTTGTTTTTCTTCATCACTAGCTTCTGGTTGTTTTACAATTTGTGCTATCTCTAACTGTGCTCCAAAAACTGGTCTCTCATCCTTTGGTATTTTCTTGTAAAATTGTCTAACTTCTTCTGGAGTAATTTCAATTTCTGCAACTATTTTTTGTTGCATTTTTTCAGACAACATTCTAAGCTTATTTATTTTAAAAAGATCTTCTCTTAATGCTTCCTGAGAATCTTTTTTGTAATACTTAAGTAATTTGTCCATAGAACCAATTTGCCCCACTAAACTTTGTATTTGTCTTTCACTTGTTGCATTTACCTCATCATCAGAAACTAACAAACTATCTTGTACTGCTTGGTGTGCGTACAAACGGTCTTCCATTAATTTACCCAACAAACCACATTTAGTAACATCATCTTCAGACACACCTTGACTACGTAAATCTATCAATGTTTTTTCAATATCAGAATCTAATATTACATGATCTCCTACAACTGCAGAAACACCATCTAATTTTATTCTTTTAAAGTTAGATTTTATAGTGTCTTGCGCTATTTGCACAACATCTTCTACCTGCTTTTGTTCTTGCATTGCATTAGCTGTAAAGCTTACAGTTAATAACATTGCTAGTAAAAAAGTAATGTTGTTATTCTTGTTTTTCATATGTCTCAAATTCCTTATTTTTAATAGCTTCATCTATAATATCTACTTCTAGTTTCCTTAAGTATTCTATTCTTCTACGGTTAAGCAAAACACGTTTAATTGTAGGTGTAATATACTGTAAAGGTGCAGGTTCGTTTTTATCTAACATATCTACAACCTTTGTCAAATATACCCCTAATGAATCTTGCATTTCAAAAAATTGTGATTTTTTTAAATACTGCTTCTCATTTTCTGATGTTAAAGGAGGTATTTCGCTAGTTAACCTAGATGCCTCTACCCAAACAGAATCATTAAAGTTAACTTTTCTAAACTGTACACTAATAGAGTCTAAATACATTCGGTCTTTTTCAGTAAAACCTTTTAATTTATCTATTACCGCAGACTTATTTATAAACTGTGGTGGTAACTCTACATAACGTACACGTAGAATTTTTTCGTTTAGTTTAAAATTTTCTTTCTCTTTTTGGTAAAAAGCATTTAACTCCTCCTTGCTAATTACCGTATCTTGCTTTTTCTGTACCAAAGCTTCTTTGTAAGCTCCTGTATACAAATCTGTTTTATAATTAGCTACAAGCCTATCAAACTCTGCTAACTGCTCTTCAGACAGGTTTACTTTAGATTTAGACATAAGCAATTGCTTAGATGCCCAATTATTAATATAATTGGTAACTAAGGTTATACTATCTTCTTTAGCTGTGCCTTTAGGCACTAAATCTACTAAGTCTTCTTTGTATAAAAAGTTCTCTCCTACTCTTGCTACTGCTTCTTTATCTTTATCACTAACAAAAACACCTTGGCAAGAGCTAAGTGTTAACGTGCCATAAAGTATTCCTAACAAGAAAACTAACTTATTTGTATGTTGCATAAATTGGTGCATCACGCAAAAATAACAATTAGATGTTGCGATACAAGATTTATTGTAAAATGATTAACACTTTTTAGCATCAAACAATAAAAAAAGTTAATTTTTAACATCAAAAAACTCCTTTAGACCTTAAAAAAGTATTTTTTTATGTGATTTACACTACATTGTTTTCATAAAGAAATAGTAGTTTTACCCTTATTACACCAAATTAACTACTACTAAATGTCTAAAAAAATAAAACTTATTTGGGATTTTAGAGGTCCTGCAGCAGAGAAAACTGCAGAGCACCATGAAATACATTTAAAAGAATTTATTACCGCAGAAAATTTACAATTAAACATTACAGGCTTTAATGCTTTAACAGATATGCATAGTATTGCTTATTTAGTTGTTAACGAGGCTGAAATGATTACTGTTAGAGATGCTTTAAAACCACATAGAGGAGAATTATACACTGCAGAATGAAACATTTTACACTCATTATATGTACGCTAGTGCTACTTTTTTCTTGCAAAGAAAAACAGCAAAAAATAAACCACCCTATTGACTATTTTTTAGCATCTAAAAGTGATAATATAAAAAAGGTTCTGGACAGTATTTCTAAACACGAAGTACAATTTAGATATACCGAGATAAATAAAAAAAACGGATTGTATATAGCCAAAAACTATGATTTTAATACTAATCCTAAAAACTATTTTTACCCTGCTAGCTCTGTTAAATTACCGGTTGCCATTTTAACTTTAGAAAAAATATTTGAAAGTGACAATCTTACTAAGGATACCGAATTCTTTATTGAAGGAGACTCTATTAAAACAACATTTGCCAAAGAAATAATTAAAATATTTGCTGTTAGCGATAATGACGCCTATAACAGGTTATTTGAGTTTTTAGGTCAGGATTACATTAATAAAAAATTAAAAGAAAAGGGCATTGAAAATGTTAGAATAGCTCATAGATTAGCTACAGAGGATGCTGATAATGTTACCACAAAACCTTTGGTTATTTATTTAAATGATAGCACTACAACAAACAGTAAAGCCATAATTAACAGCCCTATTTTACCTTTAAACCTCAATAAGATTAAAAAAGGCATTGGTTATATTGATGAAGAAAATATATTACAAAAAGAGGCTTTTGATTTTAGCTTGAATAATTTTTACAGTATTGAAGCTCAGCAACAAGTTTTGCAACGCGTTATTTACCCAGAATCATTTACAAAAGAACAACAGTTTAATTTGTATTTGGATGATATAGCATTTTTAAAAAACGCAATGAGCAATACTCCTAAAGACGCTGGCTATACTAGTGATTCTTATTATGACAGCTATGTAAAGTTTTTTATGTTTGGTAACACAAAAGACCCTATACCAAACAATATAAAAATATACAATAAGGTTGGTTACGCATATGGTACACTAACAGATTGTGCTTTTATTGAAGACACAGAAAACGATATTAGTTTTATGCTAACAGCAACTATTCTAGTAAATAAAAATGGCGTTTTTAATGACAATAACTACGAGTATGAAACTGTGGGAATTCCATTTTTAGCAGAATTAGGTAGAGAATTTTACAATTACAACCTGCAAAAAAAGCAGAACTAAAAATAACCTATTATACTATTTAACACTTAAACTTGTTATAGTATATAACCAATTAAATTTGTAAACTGTTATATTTCACTGTTTACGGGGTAGAAACCAACCTATAGTTATCGCTACATTGCGTGCTACTATAACAACACGTAATTTTTAGGAACCAGCTTATGGCAAACGACCAAGAATATTTAAATAACCTAACCAAGCAGTTTGAAATTCTTTTAAGCAAGCAAGAGCACTTTGCTAAAGAACTAATGGTTCTACACAAAGAAATAGAGCGACTTAAAAAAGATGGAATTCCTAAACAAAAAAGTAGTGTAAAGCCTGCAACTATTACAACACCAGAAGTTACCCCTATTACAGAACCTATAGTAGAAAAGCCTACAGTAAAAGAACCTGTTATAGAAGTGACAAAAGATGTTTATAAAGACCCTATTACTGCCCCGCAAAATGCAACTAAACAACCTAAACAAGATATAAAACCTAGAGAAAAAAGAATCTCTAAACCTAAAGGTAAATCTAATATTGAAAAATTTATTGGAGAAAACCTTTTAAACAAAATAGGTATTCTAATAGTTGTTATAGGCGTTGCAATTGGTGCTAAATACTCTATAGAAAACAATTTAATTAGTCCGCTAACAAGAATAATTTTAGGATACTTAACCGGTCTAGGTTTACTTGGTCTTGGAATTAAATTAAAAGAAAAATACACTAGTTACAGTGCTGTTTTAGTAAGTGGCTCTATTGCCATACTCTACTTTATAACGTTTGCTGCCTATAGTTTTTACGATATATTTTCGCAAATACCCGCTTTTGCAATAATGGTATTACTCACCGTATTTACAGTTATTGCCGCTATTAACTACAACAAACAAGCAATTGCACATATTGGCTTGGTTGGCGCATACGCTGTTCCTTTTTTACTTAGTAGTGGATCTGGACAAGTTGGAATTTTATTTACATATATGTCTATAATTAACATAGGCATTTTAACATTGTCATTTAAAAAAGATTGGAAGGGCTTATTCTACTCTGCTTTTATATTTACTTGGTTAATTTATAGCTCTTGGTTTGTATCTGAATTTGAAGACTATTACTTTACAGAGGCTTTTATCTTCTTATTTATTTTCTTTGCCATATTCTACACAACTTTTATTGTAAATAAGGTAAAAAAGAACCAAGCATTTAATGCTAGTTCTATTATAATATTACTAGTAAACTCTTTCTTCTTTTTTGGCTTTGGCTTTTACATTTTAAGCTATACAAAAGATTATGATAGCTATTTAGGCTTATTTACGGTTGCAAATGCGTTGTTACATTTTATTGCTGGCACTATTTTATACAAACAAAAATTAGCAGATAGTAAGCTTTTATATTTTATATTAGGTATGGTGTTTGTTTTTATCACCATTGCTGTACCTGTACAACTAGACGGTAATTACGTTACTATTTTATGGATTACTATTGCCGCTTTACTTTTCTGGATTGGCTCATCAAAAGGCGCTCCTATATTAAAGCAAATCTCTTATCCATTAATAATATTATCTCTACTAAGCTTGTTTCAAGATTGGGGCACTTACTACTTAGATCATAGTTATTATAGTGATTACGTAGGTAATGTTACTCCACTATTAAACGTAAATTTATTAGGATCTTTACTTAGCATTGCTTCTTTGTATTTCATTTATACAACCAATAAAAAACACAATACCAAAAACAACGTTTTATCTTACATTGCCCCAATAGTATTAATGTTAGTAACATTTAGTAGTTTCTTTGTAGAAATAATACACTACTTTAATTTAGCTCTAGATAAGTCTAAAATTATAATAGACAAAACAGACATTTATAGCAACCCTATTAATTATGACATTAATAGCTTTAGCATACTAACACTTGTATGCTACACCTTGTTATTCTTTTCTATACTAAGTATCATAAATATTAAAAAGATAAAAAACAGAGCATTAGGTATTGCAAACATTAGTATTAACAGTCTTGTTTTATTTATTTCTTTAACAATTGGTCTACTTATTGTAAGTGACTTAAGAGATAGTTATTTAGATCCGTCTGAATATTACAACTCTGGAAGTATGCACCTTGCAGTAAGGTATATACTTTATGCGTTTATAGCACTAATAGTATACTGTACTTACAGCTACACTAAGCAAAGTTTTATGCGCATAAACTTTAAAATTGCGTTTTCTATACTACTTAACATTACTGTACTTTGGATTTTAAGTAGTGAACTTATTAATTGGATAGATTTGTCTGGTGCAGAACAAACATACGGACTAGAGCTAACCATTTTATGGGGGCTATATTCTTTCTTCTTGGTAGCTAAAGGCATCTGGAAAAAAATTAAATACTTACGTATTGGAGGTATTATTTTATTTGGAATCACCATAATTAAGCTATTCTTTTTAGATTTGGCATCTTTAAACACTATATCAAAAACTCTTGTCCTAGTTATATTAGGGCTATTAATTTTAGGAGTTTCATTTTTATACAATAAGTACAAAAACAAAATTTTTGATGAGACAAAAGCAGAATAAATTCACACTATTTTTTTTACTGATCACAGTTGCATTTTACGGTCAAATGCAAAATTATGATGCTAAAATTGAGCTTAAAAATATTAAAGACACCTGGCATACAATTACACTGCCAGACGTTGTTTTCTCTAATACACAGGAACGCTTAAGTGATATTCGCATTTATGGTATAACAGCCAAAAATGATACTATTGAAGCGCCCTACCTGTTAAACTACACATCTCCTAAGCTAAAAACAAAAACGGTAGATTATAAATTACTAAATGCTAGCACTAAAGATGGCGTATATTATTTTACACTTAAAGTACCTTCTAAAGATGCTATTAACCACATAAAACTAAATTTTGAGAATTCTAATTTTGATTGGAAAGTTTTGGTAGAAGCTAGTCATCACCAAAAAAAATGGTTTAAAATATATGATGACTATAGAATTGTCGCCATAAAAAATAGTCAAACCAATTACAGCTTTACAGACATTACTTTTCCTGCTGCGGAATTCAGTTATTTTAGAATAGGCATTAAGAGTGATGAAGAACCAATATTAGAAAAAGCTACATTAGAACACCAACAACAAACAGCAGCTAATATTACAGACAGAACAGTAAAATCTTTTAATGTAGTTGAAGATAAAAAAAATAAAAAAACAATAGTAAATATTGCGTTTGATAGAAAAGCACCTACACATCAAATTACCGTAAAGGTTGACAATAAAATAGACTACTACAGACCTATAAAAATTGAAGAACTAATAGACAGTGTTAAAACAGAAAAAGGGTACGTTTACAACTACAATACTCTAAGAATTGGCACATTATCATCTATTGAAAATAACGCATTTACTTTTGATAATACTTTTTCAAAAAAAATAAGAGTTACTATTTTAAATTTTGATAATCAACCTTTAAAAATAGATAATATAAACGCCAAGGGTTACAAATACCAACTAACAGCTAGGTTTACCGAACCAGCTACGTATTATTTAACCTATGGTAACAAAAGTGCCTACGCGCCAAATTACGATATTGCACAGCTAAACATAAAAATGCCAGAAGACATTAAAGGCTTAACTCTTGGCTCAGTAACAGAAATTGCAAAAAAAGAAGAAAAAATTCAAGAACCATTATTTACAAACAAAATATGGCTTTGGCTTATTATGGGAATAGTTATGCTTGTAATTGGCTGGTTTTCTTATAAAATGTTAAGTAAAAAACCAGAATAAAACTTAACATAGAACTAGCTCCATTTTTTTGTAACTTGTGAATCCCCCCATATTTTACAACTTACTTTCTTACTCTTTGTTATGGTATTAAACACTTATTAACCATTAACAAACAAAAATGAAAAAATTAGTAGCAGAATTTATTGGTACGCTTTGGCTTGTCCTTGGCGGATGTGGTAGCGCTGTATTAGCAGCTGCATACCCAGAATTAGGAATTGGATTTGCAGGTGTTGCACTTGCTTTTGGATTAACAGTAGTAACTATGGCATATGCAATTGGCCATATATCTGGTTGCCACTTAAATCCGGCGGTTTCTATTGGGTTATGTGTTGGAGGCAGGTTTGATAAAAAAGATCTCTTCCCATACATAATTGCTCAAGTAATGGGCGGTATTGCAGGAGCAGCAATTTTATACGCTATTGTTAGCGGTAAAGAAGGCTTTAATATTGGCGGCTTTGCCTCTAATGGTTTTGGGGAGTTTTCTCCTGGCGGATACAATATGACATCAGCATTAATTACAGAAATTGCAATGACGTTTATGTTTCTAATAATTATACTTGGCGCAACGCACTCTAAAGCTCCTAAAGGTATGGCCGGTTTAGCTATAGGGCTTGGACTTACACTAATACACTTAATTAGCATTCCTGTAACTAACACATCTGTAAACCCTGCACGTAGTACCAGTCAGGCATTATTTGCACAAACAGATGGTGCTTTACCACAATTATGGCTATTTTGGGTAGCTCCTATAATAGGGGCAATTTTAGCAGGCTTGGTTTACAAATTAATCTCTCCTGAAGAAAAATAAGACTTAAAAAAAAGCAAAAGCCCTAGAAATTAATTTTCTAGGGCTTTTTTTATATTATATAACTAAAATTAAGCTGGCTCTCCGTATAAATCAAAATCTGCCGCTTCCGTAATTTTTATATTTGCATATTCACCTTGTTTCAAATAGTGCTTTGTAGCATCAATTAAAACCTCATTATCAACGTCTGGCGAATCAAATTCTGTTCTACCAACAAAGTAATTCCCCTCTTTTCTATCAATAATACACTTAAAAGTTTCCCCTATCTTTTCCTGATTTAGCTCCCAAGAAATCTGCGACTGTATTTCCATTATCTGGTTAGCTCTATCTTGCTTTACCTCTTCTGGCACATTATCTTCTAAATTGTAAGCATGCGTATTTTCCTCATGACTATAAGTAAAACAACCTAAGCGCTCAAAACGCATATCTATTACCCATTGTTTTAAGGTTTCAAAATCCTCTTCTGTTTCTCCAGGATAACCAACAATTAAAGTAGTTCTAATAGTCATATTAGGAACTGTAGCCCTAAAATCTTTTAGTAATTTTGTTGTTTTTGCCTGTGTAGTTCCACGACGCATACTTTTTAAAATAGCATCAGAAATATGCTGTAAAGGAATATCTAAATAATTACAAATTTTAGGCTCCTTATTCATTAAATCTAACACATCCATTGGAAAACCAGTAGGAAACGCATAGTGCAAGCGTATCCACTCTATACCTTCTACTTTTACCAAAGCCTCTAAAAGCTCTGCCAAGTTTCTTTTCTTATATAAATCTAAACCGTAGTATGTTAAATCTTGTGCTATAAGTATCAACTCCTTAACACCTTTAGCCGCCAATTTTTCTGCTTCAGTAACTAAATCTTCAATAGGCGTACTCTTATGCTTACCACGCATTAACGGTATTGCACAAAAAGAACAAGGTCTATCACAACCTTCTGCAATTTTTAAATATGCATAGTTTTTTGGTGTTGTAGTTATACGCTCACCTATTAACTCATGCTTATAATCTGCACCTAAAGCTTTTAATAAACTAGGCAACTGACTAGTTC
Source organism: Cellulophaga sp. (assembly GCF_039943695.1). Classification (NCBI taxonomy): domain Bacteria; kingdom Pseudomonadati; phylum Bacteroidota; class Flavobacteriia; order Flavobacteriales; family Flavobacteriaceae; genus Cellulophaga; species Cellulophaga sp. The sequence continues at coordinate 25,332 of NZ_JBDVAA010000010.1, forward strand.
CAAAATACTCATCTACATTAGGAATTTCTTTTACTAGATCTGGCTTGTAACGCTCACTTAAACATCCTGTTACAAAAACCTTATCTACTTCACCTGCTTCTTTTTTCTGTACAAAATCTAAAATAGTGTTAACACTCTCTTCTTTTGCATTATCAATAAAGCCACACGTATTAATTACAACAATATTACCTTCATCTTCATGAGCCACCTCTTTACCGTTAGCTTTTAACTGCCCCATTAGTACTTCAGAATCGTACACGTTTTTAGAGCAACCTAAAGTAACTACGTTAATTTTATTTGTTTTGAGTGATTTTGTGCGCATAATCTATTAAAATTGGCTGCAAAAATACAACTTGCTTAAGGAATGACACCTATATAGAACTAATTTTATGATTTTTACGTTAAACCATTAGCCTTTAATGTTATCTAAAACAAAAAATACAGTAAATGAAAAACAGCAAATACTTTGTTACAGTAACATTATTTTGTTTTCTTTTTGGCTGTTCTACAGACAGTGACACCGCTATTGAAAATATAGATTCTAATAAACTATACTTTCCTCCTATAAATTCTGATGAATGGCAAACAAATTCTATTTCTAATTTAAATTGGAATGAAGACGCCCTACAACCTCTTTTAGATTTTATAGAAACCAATAAGACTAAAGCTTTTTTAATACTTGAAAACGGAAAAATTGTAGTTGAATGGTATGGTAATAATACCGATGCAAATTCTAATTTAGCATGGAACTCTGCTGCAAAAACATTAGTTTCTTTTACTGCCGGAATTGCTATTGAAGAAGGTTTTTTAGATGTTAATTTGCCATCTAGCAATTATTTAGGTACAGGCTGGTCTTCTTTAACAACTACTCAAGAACAAAGCATTACAGTTAAAAATCATTTAACAATGACTACTGGTTTAGATTATACTGTAACTAACAACAACTGCACAGACCCAGAGTGTTTTACTTTTAAAAATTTACCAGGCACATTTTGGTATTATCATAATGGAGCATACACTATTACACATAATATTATAGAAGAAGCCACACAGCAAAATTTTAACACTTATTTTAATAACAAACTAAAAAATATGATTGGTATGCAAGGCTCTTGGGTACCTTTTGGTTATTTTAAATTATACTATAGCAACGCCAGAAGTATGGCCAGATTTGGTCTTTTAAATCTAAACAAAGGAAATTGGAATGGAACTTCTGTTTTAAAATCTGAAACATATTTTAACGAAATGACTAATACATCTCAAAACTCAAATAAAGCCTATGGCTATTTTTGGTGGTTAAACGGAAAAGATTCTTACAGACTACCAACATCCGAACAAGAGTATACTGGCAAACTAATTCCTAATGCACCAAATGATTTAATTGCCGGTTTAGGCAAAGACGATCAAAAATTATATGTTGTACCAAGCAAAGACTTAGTTATTGTACGTATGGGTGATGCCGCTAATGACGAATTACTTGGTCCATCTAGTTTTGATAATATACTGTGGGAGAAAATAAATAATTTAATTAACTAATTGTAATTTTCTGGTATTTGCCTCGCCTTAAAAGCTGACTCAAAACCAGCAGCATATCGTAACAATTCTGCCTCATTAAATTGTTTAGCTATAAAAGTTAAACTAATTGGCTCTCCTGTTTTTTTATACCCCATTGGCACTGTAATTGCAGGGTATTTAGCTACTGCCGCATAACCAGCGTGGTAATTATTAATAGATAAAATTGCATTTAAATTATGAACATCCATAGCCTCATTAAAATAACGCCTTCCGCTTTGCTCTAAATTACTTACAATAATAGCCAATTCTTCAACTGTAGTGGCATCTGCTAAAATACCTCTAAATAAGGATTGCCCATAAGGTATTTTTATAACAGAGTCTTTAGCATTAAACGCTACTGCTGATTTTATATCCTGTATTGGTAGTTTATTTTTAGTTTGATTTTTTATGTAAGTTGGCAAATCGTGCTTCATATCAATATTCAAAATACTTAAAAAACCACTCATTGAAACTTCTGGAGGCGTAATTTCTACAATAATACTTCCGTGCTCTCTTAGTTTATCTACCGATGCTCTGTAAATAGAATCTGCAGCTAACAAGTTTTTAATCACCCCAAAACGCTTCCCTTTTAAGCTATTATCCGTTAAAGGTGCAGAAAGCACTCCTAATTCTTTTTCAACAGATTTACTATCTGCAGCATCTTTACCCTTCATTGCATCTAATAAAATAGCAGCATCAGTCACATTTTTAGTCATTGGGCCAGGAGTATCTAAGGTACTAGAAATTGGCACAATACCAGTTCTACTTAAAAAACCTATTGTAGGCTTTAAACCAACAACCGAGTTTTGACTAGAAGGAGACAATATAGAGCCCGATGTTTCTGTACCTACAGCAGCCACAGCGTAATTTGCCGCCACTGCCGTGCCGCTACCAGCACTGGAACCACCTGTTTCAAAAATTTTTCTACCGTAAGGATTTAATGTTTGTCCACCTACAGCACTATACCCTACCGGACAGCCTGTACATAAAAAATAAGCCCACTCACTTAAATTAACCTTGCCTAAAATTAAAGCTCCGTTTTCTTTTAATCTTTTTACCACAAAGGCATCATCTGTGACATTATTTTTAAAAGCTATAGAACCAGCTGTAGTAAACATTCCTTTAGTATTTATATTATCTTTTAACAAAATAGGCATACCATAAATAGGGTGCACAACATTAGACTCACCACCTTTCTTCTTTAGCTCATCTAATTTGCGAGCTTGCATTACTACATCTTTATTTAAAGCTACAATAGTGTTTAATGTTGTAGCATTATCCAACTCATACTTATATATGCGATACAAATAAAAGAGAACCAATTTCTCATAAGTTAACTCACCATTATCTATATACTTGCGTAGCGTGTAGATATTTTGTTCTAAAATAAGCGGTTTTAAGGCTTTATACTCTTCGTTAGATAATTTTTGAACCTCAGGATAAAGAGGAAGAAATATTTCATTCTTGTCTATTACTTTAGACTGTATTAATTTGTAACGCATTCTAGGATTAGTATGCTCTGCATTTTCTGCAACTTCTAAAGAATCATTATAAGGCTGCCATAAAACAAGCTCCTTTTTAGCATCTTCTACTTTATTTTTACAAGAAATAACCAGCAATACTAAAACAACTAAAACATACTTTTTCATTACAAACAGTTTTAAAATAAAAAAACCTCCAAATGGAGGTTTTTACATTACTTTTTTAAATTGAAGAAAGAATCTACAAACTCGAACTTATTAAAAACTTGTAAGTCCTCTATACCTTCTCCTACTCCTATATACTTTACAGGAATTTGAAATTGATCTGAGATACCAATTACCACTCCTCCTTTAGCTGTGCCATCTAATTTAGTAACCGCTAATGATGTGACCTCTGTTGCCTTAGTAAACTGTTTAGCTTGCTCAAAAGCGTTTTGCCCTGTAGAACCATCTAAAACCAACATTACATCATGCGGAGTATCTTCTACCACCTTGTGCATTACACGTTTTACTTTGGTAAGTTCATTCATTAAATTTACCTTATTATGTAAACGCCCAGCTGTATCTATAATTACAACATCTGCATTTTGTGTTACAGCAGAGCTTAGCGTATCAAAAGCAACAGAAGCAGGATCACTCCCCATTTTTTGCTTTACAATAGGAATATCTACACGATCTGCCCAAACCTGTAGTTGATCTATAGCAGCAGCTCTAAAAGTATCTGCTGCACCTAAAACAACTTTTAATCCTTGTTTTTTAAACTGATAAGCCATTTTACCAATGGTTGTAGTTTTACCAACACCATTAACACCAACAACCATTATTACATATGGTTTTACACCTTTAGGAACCGTAAACTCTGTATCATTACCAGTATTAGTTTCTGATAAAAGTGATGCAATTTCTTCTCGCAAAATTACATTAAGCTCATCTGTACCTAAATATTTATCTTTAGAAACACGTGCCTCTATACGATCTATAATTTTCAAGGTAGTCTCTACTCCAACATCAGAAGTTACTAGAATTTCTTCTAGATTATCTAATACATCATCATCTACCTTAGTTTTACCAGCTACAGCTTTACTTAACTTAGAAAAAAAGCTACTTTTACTTTTCTCTAAACCTTTATCAAGGCTTTCCTTCTTTTTTGAAGAAAATATATTTTTAAATAGACTCATTTTTTATCCTGTAATTTTACCAAAGATATAAAAATAAAAAAAGCCACTTTCTAATGAAAGTAGCTTTATTATCAATACTGTATATTGATATTATTTTTTAGCTAACCACTCGCTTACTAATTCTGGAGCCATAACTGATTCCACAAAAGTGTAAGCTCCTGATTTAGGAGACTTTACCATTTTAATGGCTTTAGTTAATCTCTTTGAGCTGGTCTGTAAACTTGCTACTGTTTTCTTTGCCATAACTTTATAGTTTAACAACTTCCTTACTAAAGGAAATTTAAATTATTTTATTTCTTTATGAACAGTCATCTTCTTTAAAATTGGGTTAAATTTCTTTAACTCAATTCTATCCGGAGTGTTCTTTTTGTTTTTAGTGGTAATGTACCTAGAAGTACCTGGTTGCCCAGACTCTTTGTGCTCTGTACACTCTAAAATAACTTGTATTCTGTTACCTTTCTTTGCCATCTTTATTATTTTTTAAAGAGATTATTTAATAACCCCCTGTGCTTTAGCCTCTTTTAATACTTCAGAGATTCCTTTTTTGTTGATACTCTTAAGAGCTCTTGTAGATACTTTTAAAGTTATCCAACGATCTTCCTCTGGAATGTAAAAACGTTTTTTGGAAAGATTTACATCAAACCTTCTTCTTGTCTTATTAATAGAGAAAGACACGTTATTTCCAAACATTGCTTTCTTTCCAGTGATTTCACAAACTTTTGACATTATGCTAGATTTTGTGTTATTTTAAACAGGCTGCAAATTTATAGCTTTTTTTTGGGTAGACAAAATTCTTTTCATCAAATTTTTAAAATTATTTTACCACCTCTTAAAATGTTGCTATTTAACAACCTAATATTTCTTTATATAATAGCTCTAAAGCCTTATTAATAGCCTTATTTACCACTCTTTCTCTTTGACCTCCTAATTGCTCTTTAATAGCAAATATTTTTGTTGGAGTTGCTATACCAATATAAACAGTACCCACCTCTGCATTAGAATCTCCCTTTGTTGGTCCTGCATTACCTGTTGTTGCAATTGCAAAATCGGTTTTAAGCGCTTTTTGCACATTTGTAGCCATAGCTATTGCAACTTGCTCACTAACCACAGAATACTCTTTAATTAAAGCCTCTGAAACTCCTAAAACATTAATTTTAACTTCTGTTGCATAACAAACCACACTTCCCTTAAAATAAGCTGATGCCCCTGGTATAGAAGTAAATATTTCTGATATTTTGCCTCCCGTAAAACTCTCTGCAGTTGCTAAAGTTTTTCCTTTTTCTGTTAGTAGTTTTGCAGTAGCAATCTCTAAAACATCCTCTCCTTCTTCGCCATAAATTATATCGCCAATTAAAGCTATTAATTTTTGACTCTCATCTTTTATTGCCTGTTCTAAAATATCTTTATTTTTTCCAGTACCAGACAAACGCAAGCGTACAGACCCCAAACTTGGCAAATATGCGAGCTTTATAAATACAGGTAACTGGTCTTCCCAAGCCTCTATTTGCTCTGCCAAAGCACTTTCCCCTACACCGTAGGTTATAAATGTTTTATGTATTATATGCGGCCTTTTATACTCTTTTATGATGCGCGGCACAACTTCTTCTGTAATAAGATATCGCATTTCAAAAGGAACACCAGGCATAGACACAAAAACAGTATCATTGTCTTTTATCCACATTCCAGGTGCTGTACCTTTTAAATTGTGCAATACTGTAGCTTTAGACAGTACTTTTGCCTGTTGCTTATTTACTTCTAAAATTGGCTTGTCAGAAAATTTCTTAAACAACTCTTCTACGTGCGCCAATACTTGGTTATTTTGAACCAAAGTATCATTAAAATACTCGCACAATGTATGTTTGGTAATATCATCTTTAGTAGGACCTAAACCTCCTGTAATTAAGACAATATCTACTCTTTTTGAAGCATCTTTTAAAGTAGAAAGAATTTGCTCCTTATTATCTTGTATTGACGTTATTTGATAAACTGTAACACCAATTTTATTTAATTCTTTACCTATAAAGGCCGAATTAGTATCTATAACCTGACCAATAAGTAGCTCATCTCCTATGGTTATTATTTCGGCAAGCATTACAAACTAAAGTCGTTTTTTAATTCTGTTACAACTTGTAAAACATCAATCTTTAACGTTTTAAAAACTTCTTCAATTTTATTAAAATCGCCTTGTTGCTTCCCTAATGATTCTATTTCAAAAGCAGCAGCTCTAGTCTGCTCCATACCTAACAAATCTACATTAGGTTTAATTTTATGTGCCAACTGGTAGGTTGGCTCATAGTCTCTACTTTCAATTGCTTTTTCAAGAAGACCCAAATCTTCAGGCACTTCTTCTAAAAAAACAGATACTACAGAATTGATAAAATCCATATCACCTTCCGCCATTTCATTCAACTTATCAAGACTATAAATCATTTATTTAATATTTAATGTAAACATTTCTTCTCCTTCCAACGTGCCACAAAGATAATCATTAGCATCTACTCTTCCTACACCTGCTGGTGTACCCGTAAATATGATATCTCCTTTTTTTAACATAAAATACTGAGAAACATATGAGATTAACTCATCTACTTTCCACAACATTAAATTTGTATTTCCTTTTTGTACGATTTTATCATTTTTTAGTAAAGAAAAATTTATATCATCTACGGAAGAAAACTTACTTTTTGGAAGCCATTTACCTATTACCGCTGCACCATCAAAACCCTTTGCTTTTTCCCAAGGTAATCCTTTTTCCTTTAACTTAGATTGAAGGTCACGAGCCGTAAAATCTATTCCTAGCCCAATTTCATCATAATAGTTGGGTGCAAATTGAGGCTCTATATGCTTACCTACCTTTTTAATTTTAACCAAAACTTCTACTTCATAATGAATATTATTAGAGAATTCTGGAATATAAAAATCTTGTTCCTTAGGCAATACAGCTGAGTCTGGCTTAATAAAAACGACAGGATCTGTAGGCTTTTCATTAGCCAACTCTTTTATATGATCTGTGTAATTACGACCAATGCAAATTATCTTCATTTTAATTTCTTTTTTTATTGCTTCTCTTTAGAGAGTTTTAGACTTACAGCTGGTATTAAATGCTTAGTATTATCTTTAGATTTCACTTTAAAATCTGTCCACTCACCCATACCATATACCATAACTTTAAAATTTTGGTTTTTATTGTAAACACCTCCAAAGGTAGGAGCAAACCTATCTTCTATAGTTAACTCATTACTAATTGCATCTTTACCCTTTATAGCATACCAATTATATGGCACAAACAACCACTCTAAACCAATATAAACACCTTCTCTTGGCATTTTTATAGTAAAGGCTGATAAATCTATAGAAACAAAATCGTTTTCTGCAAAAGTTTCTAAAATAATGCTTTTATGCAATAAATCGTTAGTTGGCTTTTTAGTCTCTGGGTCTACAGCATAAACACGAATTCTAAATTTAGATGCTCTTCTTTTAAAGCCCTCGTCTTGCTGAAAAAATACAGTAACCTTGTTTATATATTTTTTTGAAGCTCCAATATTTGGGTAGTAAGTTGCCAATACCCAAGGTGTAGAAGAAGATGCAAACCCACTTTTTAAGTCATAACTACCAATAGGGTTTAACACAAAAGAATCTCCAATTGATTTAGCAACAACAACTTCATCTAATTCAAAAGACTCTTCTACCATACCAAACTTTTTATCTGCTACAAGTTGTTTAACTGCTACAATAGTATCTTTAAAACCTAATGAAGATAAGTGTACTTGCTTTTCTAAAAAAGAGTTAGGAACATCAACAAAAAAATACCCTTTTTCATCTGTAGAGGCACCTTTTAAGGTATTTAAAAAACTAACATTTACATAAGGAATTGGCTCTTGTGTTTTAGCATTGTAAATGGTGCCATCTATTAAAATTTCTTGTGCAGATAAGCTAACAATACTAAAAAAGAGCAAAAAAAATAATCTCATTATTTAACTTAACTTATTATTTAACTTACTAAGTTTAATTTGAGTAAGTACCTTTTTTGTATACAATGGAAAATCTGCATTTAATATCCAACCAAAATAACCTGGTTCTTTTTCTAAAACCTCATCTACCTTTTTACCTTTATGTTTACCAAAAGAAAAAGCAGCATCACCATCTTGGTCTATAATAATAAAGCCTGCAAAATCTGCAAACTTTTTACGTGTTGTAAATTCTGATAATTTTTTGATATCGTTTTCCAATTCTGGATAACGGTCTAATTGCGATTTTAAAACCTCAAAAGTAGCATTGGTATCTGCCGCTGCACTATGGGCATTAGTAAGCTCTTTATCGCAATAAAATTTATAAGCCGCCTCTAGAGTTCTTTTCTCCATTTTAAAGAAAATAGTTTGCACATCTACAGAAACTGTATTTTTCATATCAAAATCTACACCTGCACGCAACATTTCCTCTGCTAAAAGAGGTATATCAAACCTGTCTGAATTATATCCTCCTAAATCACAATCTTTTATCATTGCATAAATTTCTTTAGACAATGCTGCAAAAGTAGGCTCATTTGCCACTTTCTCATTAGAAATACCGTGTACTGCTATTACCTCATCTGGAATTACCATTTCTGGATTAACCAACCACGTTTTACTTTTCTTATTTCCGTTAGGATATATTTTTAAAATGGAAATCTCTACCACTCTATCTTTAGCCACGTTTATTCCTGTTGTTTCTAAATCGAAAAAACAAATTGGGCGTGTTAACTTTAAATCCATTTTACTGTGTTTTAACACAAAGATAAATGAATAGCTACTTTTACAAAAAATAAAATAGGTATAAAAAAAATGCCCTGTAAAAAACAGGGCATTTTATAGTATTATATTGCTTGTGGCTGGTTTAGATTTCTCTATTTACATCCCAAGCCTCTAGGTAATCTGCTACTGCTTTTATAAACATACCACCTAACGCACCATTTACAACACGGTGATCATAACTATGAGATAAGAACATTTTAGAACGTATGCCTATAAAATCTCCTTCTGGAGTTTCTATTACAGATGGCACTTTACGTATGGCTCCTAAAGCTAAAATAGCTACTTGTGGCTGGTTAATAATTGGTGTTCCAAATACACTACCAAATGTACCAACATTTGTTACCGTATATGTTCCACCTTGAATATCGTCTGGCTTTAAAGCATTGCTTCTAGATCTGTTTGCCAAATCATTTACAACTTTTGCCATACCAACTAGGTTTAACTGATCTGCATTTTTAATTACAGGTACAATTAAATTACCATCTGGTAAAGCTGCTGCCATACCTATATTTATGTTTTTCTTTTTTATTACAGATTCACCATCAAAAGAAATATTTATTAATGGGAACTTTTTAATAGCAAATGCTACTGCTTCCATAAATATTGGAGTAAACGTTAGTTTCTCCCCTTCTCTTTGCTGAAAAGCATTTTTATTTTTGTTTCTCCAGTTTACTAGGTTAGTAACATCTACCTCTATAAAACTTTGCACGTGTGCAGATGTAGCAATACTAGCCGTCATATGCTGTGCAATTAATTTACCCATACGAGATAAAGGAACAACCTCATCTCCTGCAGATGCAACAACTGGCGCTGCTTTTGCTGCCGGAGCCTTTGCCGGAGCAGCCTGTGGTGCTGGCGTATTTTTTGGAGCAGCACTACCATTACTACTAGGCGCTGTTCTGTTTTCTACATAATTTAATATGTCAGTTTTGGTAACTCTACCTTCTTTACCTGTACCAGTAATTGCATCTAACTCTGCAATAGCAATACCCTCTTCTTTTGCTATGTTTTTAACTAAAGGAGAATAAAATTTATCTGAATCGCTAAAATCTTGTGATGTTGCAACAGTTTCTTTAGCTACAGCAATAGAACTCTCTATAGCCGCAACCTCTGGTGTATCTTCAACTTTTTCTTCAACCGCAGCTGCACTAGTTTCTGTTGTAGTAGTAACTTCTGCTTCTCCAGAAATTTCTATAATAGCTACAGTTTGTCCAACTTGCACTATATCATCTACGTTAAAAAGTTTTTCAACTAAGACACCCTCTACTTCAGAAGGAACTTCAGAATCTACTTTATCTGTGGCAATTTCAAAAACAGCCTCATCCATCTCTATGGTATCTCCTACTTCTTTTAACCAAGTAGTTAATGTTGCTTCTGCAACACTTTCACCCATTTGAGGTAATTTTAATTCAAATTTTGACATATTACTATTTTAAAAGCAATTTATATACTTAATTTTGCAAAAATACTAATTAAAACGTCATTTAATTAAATTTTGTGCATTTATTTTAATTTAAACTATCCCAATTTTAAAGAATTCTCAAAAGGAACCCTGTTTAATATACTTCTACCCAAGGTAACTTCATCTGCGTATTCTAGCTCATCACCAACCGCAATACCACGTGCTATAGTAGAAGTTTTTAAGCCCATACCTTCTATTTGTTTGTAAATATAAAAGTTTGTAGTATCACCTTCCATAGTAGAACTTAAAGCAAAAATTAACTCTTTTATAATACCATCTTTAGATTTATTAACCAAAGAACCAATTGTTAAATTTTGCGGCCCCACACCTTCCATTGGAGATATCCTACCTCCTAAAACGTGATACAAGCCTCTGTATTGCCCTGTGTTCTCTATAGCCATTACATCTCTAATATCCTCTACAACACATACAATAGATTCGTCTCGCTTTGGGTTTGCACAAATTTCACACAACTCAACATCAGATATATTGTGGCAATTAGAACAAAACTTGATTTCTTCTCTTAATTTTAATAAACTGCTAGACAAGGCACTAGTTTGATCTTTAGGCTGTTTTAATAAATGTAAAGCTAAGCGCAAAGCAGTACGTTTGCCTATTCCTGGCAACTGAGATATTTCATACACTGCATTTTCTAGCAATTTAGAAGAGAATTCCATACTGTTATTTTTCTATACAAATTTACAATTTATTCTTGTTTTTCAGGTGTCATTAATAGCTATGATGATATTTTTTCTTTTTGTACTTTGCAATCACAAATTACTACTTATGACATCTACGCACATATTGCTACTAATAGGTTGCTACTTTTTAGTTTTACTACTTATATCTTACTTAACCGGTAAAAACGATTCTAATGAAGACTTTTTTAAAGCTGGCAAACAATCCCCTTGGTATGTTGTAGCTTTTGGTATGGTAGGTGCATCTTTATCTGGTGTAACTTTTATATCTGTTCCTGGCTGGGTACAAGGCTCACAGTTTAGCTATATGCAAGTAGTTTTTGGTTATTTAGTTGGCTACTTTGTTATAGCATACCTATTAATGCCCATTTATTATAAACTTAATGTAACCTCTATTTACGAATATTTAAAAGAACGTTTTGGTATGGTTAGTTACAAAACCGGTGCTTTCTTTTTCTTTGTATCTAGAGTATTAGGTGCTTCATTTAGGCTATTTTTAGTTGCTTTAGTATTGCAACAATTTGTTTTTGATGATTTAAATATTCCTTTTGAGGTTACCGTAATACTTTCTATACTACTTATATGGATCTATACTTTTAAAGGAGGAATAAAGACTATTGTTTGGACGGACACCTTGCAGACATTGTTTATGCTAACATCGGTTGGTTTATCTATTTATTTTATTACTGATAAATTAGATATGAGCATTGGCAGTTTATTATCCTCGGACGAACTACAACAGTACAATAAGATATTTTTTACCGATAGTTTTTTAGCTAAAAGTCACTTTGTAAAATCGTTCTTTGGCGGTATGTTTATTGCAATTTGTATGACAGGTTTAGACCAAGATATGATGCAAAAAAATTTAAGTTGCAAAACACTAAAAGATGCACAAAAAAATATGATTTCTTTTAGCCTGGTACTAGTAGTTGTAAACTTTATTTTTTTATTACTAGGAGCTCTTTTATTTATATATGCCAATAAATTTAATATTACAACTCCTGCTCTTGGTGGTGTTGGCGCTCCTAAAACAGATTTACTTTTCCCCGAAATAGCCTTAAACAGTGGACTTGGAATTACAATAGCTGTTACCTTTATGCTTGGTTTAATAGCTGCTGCATATAGTAGTGCAGATAGTGCACTAACCTCTTTAACAACATCTTTTTGCGTAGATTTCTTAGGAATTGATAAAAAACCAGAATTGCAACAAAAAAAGCTACGTAAAGTTACACACGTAGGTATGAGTGTTTTACTTATTATAGTAATTATAATATTTAAAAACATATTAGACCGTAATGTAATAGATAGCTTACTTACTGTAGCAACATATACTTATGGTCCTTTATTAGGCTTATTTGCATTTGGGATTTTTACAAAGCACAAAATCAAAGATAAATGGTCTTGGCTAGTTGCAATTGTACCTGTTTTACTAATTTTAGTAATTTCTAACATTCCTGCTGAGCAATTTGGAGGGTATGTTGTTGGTTATGAAATGCTTCCACTAAATGGTCTACTTACCTTTTTTGGACTATGGTTAATACGTAAAAAATAGATATTAAAAAAAACCATCATAGAGAAGAGTAACTATTTTATATTATTTGTAATTTTTATTTACAAAAAAATAAAAATTAATAAATTAATATTGATTTGTAGCCAGCATTACTAAAGTACATCCTTCAACAACTTCTATATTATTCATTTTCAGTATTTTATAAAACTCAGGATTCTCTGTTCCAGGGTTAAATATGACACGTTTTGGTTGTAATTTTACGATATCGTTGTAATATTCTACCTGTCTAGATGGATTTAAATATAAAGTAACTGTAAAAACATTTTGAAAATCCGTTAAATTATCTTTAATTTGAACACGTAAAATAGTCCCTAAATTTTTACCAAAAGCTACTGTTGTTATGTTCTTTTCTACTAATTTCTTCACTGCAAGAAAACTGTACCGATTCGGATTCAACGAAGCACCAAAAACAAGGGTTTTAGACATTTTTTGAAAATTTAATGTTAAATATTGTTAACGAATGTAACTTTATTGTAAAATAAACGTCTTATAACTAAATAGTTATTAAAAGACATTTAAGATAAGGTCATTGATAACGCTGTATTTTTATAGTTAATGGTTAGTGTTTAGTATAGCCTATCGATGACAAAGAAGCCCAGAGTTCTGCTCTGGGCTTTATGTTTTTATATACTTAACGTAATTATTACCATTTAATAATTACACTACCCCAAGTAAACCCACTACCAAAAGCTGCTAACACAACCAAATCTCCTTTTTTAACCTTGCCTTGTTCCCAAGCTTCAGTTAATGCAATAGGAATAGATGCTGCCGTTGTGTTACCATATTTCATAATATTATTAAACACTTGGTCATCATTCAACTTAAACTTTTTCTGTATAAATTGAGATATTCTAAGATTTGCTTGGTGTGGCACCAACATATCAATATCAGAAACTTCTAAATTATTAGCTTGTAAGCCTTCCATTATAACCTCACTAAAACGAACTACAGCATTTTTAAATACAAATTGCCCGTTCATATATGGGTAGTAAGACTCATCATTAGGATCTGCATCTTCAATAATATCTGTTACCCAACGTTTACCCATACCTGGTGCTATTAAAGATAACTCCTCTGCATGTTGCCCTTCAGAATGTAAATGAGTAGATAATATACCTGTATCGTTATCCTCTGCCCTACTTAGTACTGCCGCACCTGCACCATCACCAAAAATTACAGAAACACTTCTACCACGTGTTGTCATATCTAAACCGTGAGAATGTAACTCAGAGCCAATTACAAGAACATTTTTATACATTCCGCTCTTAATATATTGATCTGCAACAGAAATACCGTAAACAAAACCAGAACATTGGTTCCTAACATCTAAAGCCCCAACAGTTTTAATACCCAAGTCTCTTTGTACTAAAACTCCAGGTCCTGGAAAATAGTAATCTGGACTTAGTGTCGCAAAAACTATAAAATCTATATCATCTTTATCTATACCTGCACGTTCTATAGCTACTTTAGCAGCCTTTACGCCCATTGTTGTAGTTGTATCTCCGTCTCCTTTAACTACATGTCTTCTTTCTTTTATACCAGTACGCTCTTGTATCCAAGCATCATTAGTATCCATTACCTTAGATAAATCATCATTGGTAACTACATTTTCTGGCACATAATGACCTAGGCCAATTATTTTTGAATTGTACATAACTTTTACTTTAAAACTAGTTTTTAGGGGTAAAACCCATATTTAAGGCTGCAATATATAAATAATGATAATTTATACTTGCAATAATTGAAGATAACCAAAAAAACTGAAATCTAACAGCTAGTGTGTCAGTTTGTCATAATTAACCTAATTGGTATTTTATTTGCCATACCAATATCAGAATAAAAAATTAATAATCAGTTTTCCTTAAAGGGATAAAAAATACAATTTAATTATGGCGACAGGTAAAATTAATGTATCCGTTGAGAATATTTTTCCGCTTATTAAAAAGTTCTTATATAGCGACCACGAGATATTTTTACGTGAGTTAATATCTAATGCTACAGATGCAACTTTAAAACTTAAACACTTAACTTCTATAGGTGAAGCTACAGTAGAATATGGCAACCCTGTTATAGAAATTAAGGTTGATAAAGAAGGAAAAAAAATACATATTATAGACCAAGGTCTTGGTATGACAGCAGACGAGGTTGAAAAGTATATTAACCAAGTTGCTTTTTCTGGTGCTGAAGAGTTTTTAGACAAATACAAAGACTCTGCTAAAGATTCTGGTATTATTGGTCATTTTGGTCTTGGTTTTTACTCTGCCTTTATGGTTGCAGATAAAGTAGAAATTATAACTAAAAGTTTTAAAGACGAGCCAGCTGCACATTGGACTTGTGATGGTTCTCCTAACTTTACTTTAGAAGCTGCAGATAAAACAGAACGTGGTACAGAAATTATCTTACACGTTGCAGATGACTCTACTGAGTTTTTAGAAGACAATAAGATTAGTGAACTTTTAACTAAGTACAATAAGTTTATGCCTGTACCAATTAAGTTTGGTATGCGTACAGAAACTTTACCTAAGCCAGAAGATGCTAAGGAAGAAGATGCTGCACCAACACAAGAGGTAGACAATATTATAAACAACCCAAACCCAGCTTGGACAAAAGCCCCGGCAGATTTACAAGAAGAGGATTATAAAGGGTTTTACAGAGAGCTTTACCCAATGCAATTTGAGGAGCCTTTGTTTCATATACACCTTAATGTAGATTACCCGTTTAACTTAACAGGTATTTTATATTTCCCTAAATTAACAAACGATTTAAACGTACAAAAAGACCGTATACAACTGTACCAAAACCAAGTTTTTGTTACCGATAATGTAGAAGGTATTGTACCAGAATTTTTAACAATGTTACGTGGTGTTATAGACTCACCAGACATTCCGTTAAATGTTTCTAGATCTTACTTACAGGCTGATGGTGCTGTTAAAAAAATATCATCTTACATTTCTAGAAAAGTAGCAGATAAACTATCGTCTTTATTTAAAAATAATAGAGAAGATTTTGAAGCTAAATGGAATGACATTAAAATTGTTATTGAATACGGAATGCTTTCTGATGATAAATTCTTTGACAAGGCTGACAAATTTGCATTGTACCCAACGGTAGATGGTTCTTTTTATACGTTTGAAGAATTACAAGAAAAATTAAAAGCTACACAGACTGACAAAGACAACAAACTTGTTGTTCTTTACGCATCTGATAAAGAGGCACAACACAGTTATATTGAATCTGCAAAAGCTAAAGGTTACGAGGTTTTATTACTAGATTCTCCTATTATTAGCCACTTAATGCAAAAATTAGAAACTTCTAAAGAGAATATTTCTTTTGCAAGAGTAGATGCAGACCACATAGACAATCTTATTAAGAAAGATGAAGAGCAAATCTCTAAACTATCTGAAGAAGAAAAAGAAACGCTTAAAAAAGAGTTAGAAGAAACTATTACCAATAAAAGCTTTACTGTACAGTTAGAAGCTATGGATAGCAACGCTGCTCCTTTTACAATTACAGAGCCAGAGTTTATGCGTAGAATGAAAGAAATGCAACAAACCGGTGGTGGCGGTGGTATGTTTGGTATGGGTAATATGCCAGAAATGTACAACCTTATTGTAAACACAAACCACGCATTGGTTTCTGAAATTTTAACTGCAGACGCACCAGAAACAAAAACACGTTTAATAAACCAATCTTTAGACTTAGCACGTTTGTCTAAAGGATTATTAAAAGGTGAAGAGCTTACTAACTTTATTAAAAGAAGTTATGAGATGGTAAAGTAATATGTACCACTAAGCTTAAAAATAAAAAATCCGCATTAATTACTTAATGCGGATTTTTTTATACCACTACTCTATTTTTAGTTATGGTAGTAAATTAAACCATTAGCCACTTTTAAATTTATATTCTGGTCCTCTAACGTAAAGTTTGCTGCAGGACTTAAACCGTCCTTAACCTTAGTTTTAAAAGCATTTATAAGATTATTATTCTCGTTTTTACCATATATGTTTAATTTAGAGTAATCTGAATCTAGATTAAAACTGTTATTATTAGGAGATATATGGTAAAATTTAAACTCACTACTAAAATCTTTAATTGTATTTCCTTTTTGCAACTCCCCTATTTCTAAATTAGAAAACTCAGATATAATAGTTGCTTCAGCAATAGAACCTATTAATCCCCTTCTTATATTATTAAATGTATACTTACCTCCAACAACTTCATTTATAAAAAGATTAGCGTCGTCAATCTCTAAATTACTTTCAGAATCTACAAAAGAACTCATCCTAAAATCTCCTCTTTTTACTCTCATTTTTACTACGTTACTTATTCCATCTATAAAAACACCAGAAGATTCTGTTGTTAATCTTAAGATTACTTTTTTAGGTAAATGTAATACCAATGATGCCTTAAAAAATTTAGCTCTCTTTATATTTTTTGTTAAAGTACCGTCTTGATTAAAGTAATGACTTATTCTTGAATTCCTCATTTTAATTTCTGATACAATATCTTCTTTTGTCTTCCGAGAAATATTTAAGTCCTTGTTATTCGTATCTCTTTTCACAAAACTTTCTAAATCATAAAAAGCAAAGCCCCCCCAACCACCTATTTTCCCTCTATTGTTAATCAGTAAGCGATAGTTTTTTTCTTCTACATTTATTTTGAAATTTCCCATTTCTAAAATTTTATTCTGTAATCTTTTACTATAATTTACAAAGTAAATAGAGTATTTAATATGTATTAAATCATCGTCAGATTGTTGTATTTTAATTCCAGAGCCAGTTAGGTTCACAATAACATCCATAATCTTGTCTGCATTAAAATCCTTTTTATACACAACTACCTCTTGTGCACTAACTACTCCTGTTGTAATTAAAATTAATAATAGTAAAATTTTATATGACTGTTTCATTTTGATCTTTTTTTGCGTTTAATATTTTTATATGTTCTTGTATGTCTTTAAGCAGACTTAGACGCGTTTGCAGATTTCTAATTAAATCTTCTACCACAAAAAGGTTATTTTTATCGGCTTTAAATTCTTTGGAAATTTGTTTGTAATCCAAGTCTAACTGTGTCAACTTTTGTTTATACCTACGTATTAGTTTTTCATCTGTGGCCACAGCTAAAAAATTCTTCCATTCCGTATTTATATTAGCTAAATACTCTGTTTCTACTTTTTTAAGTTCTTTCGTAATTTGTACTGTATTTACCTCTTCTTCATCATCTGTAGCATTCTGTTTCACAAACACAAATGCCAATCCTACAAGTAAAACAAATACTGCCGCAATCTTCATAAACCTATAATTATACTTTTTTGCAGATGGCATATTACCTAACTTCTCTAAAAACTCGTCTCTATGTGTTACTGGTAATTCTTTTTTAGGAAAATCATCTTCAGTAAAACTGTTTCTTAAATTTTTCATCTCCTTTATTTTTGCTGAATAATTTCTTTATTCGTTTTTATTTTTGTCTCACTTAACAATTTTTGCAACTGCAATCTTCCTCTACGCAAATGTGTTCTAGATGTTTTTATTGGCAATTGTAAAATTTGTGATATTTCTTCATGATCATAACCCTCTATTAAATACAACTGCACTACAAGTTTGTATTTAACTGTTAAAGACTCTATTGCTTTAAGCACGTCTTTTTTTGTTATTTCATCATTAAAATACCAATCAGATTCTTCAAACTCATATACTACATCATCTATATCTTCAAAAATTAACTTTTGCTTTTTTAACACATCTAAACATTGGTTAATTACAATTCGTTTTAACCAAGCTCCTATTGTGTATGTTGACTCGTAACTGTTAATATTTTTAAAGGCTTTTATAAAACTTTCTTGCATTGCATCTTTTGCATCTTCTTGGTTCTTTAAATACCTACAAGCAATAGCAAACATTGCATCACAATAATTTGTATATAACTGTAGTTGAGATTTTCTATCTCTTTTTTTACAGCCGGCAATTAATTGGTTTGTGGTTTGTTGCATAAATGTTTGTAAGTATTCTATCTTAAAAACGATTGTCTTTTTAAAGGGTTTCATTTTTAACAAAAAAAACATCACTATTATTAAGTGATGGTTTAAAAATAAGTAAGTTTTAAAGTATTTATACCCGAAATTTATTTTTGTAATAATTTTTATAAGCTTCAATTTTACATCAACTACAACTACTTAACAAAAACCATAGTATTTATATGCAATGGTTTTTTATCTTTATAGGATGAAAGTAGTAGCAACCAACCTTGGTAAACCAACCAAAATACAATGGAACGGTAAAGAAGAAGTAACCGGAATTTATAAATACCCAACTACTACGCCCTTGCAATTACTGAGTACAGATGTTATTAACGACACTGTAATAGACCGCAAACACCACGGTGGTATAGACAAGGCTTGTTATTTATTTTCTGCAGATGTTTACGATTATTGGAAAAACATATACCCTAATTTAGACTGGAACTGGGGAATGTTTGGTGAAAACCTTACTGTAGAAGGTTTAGATGAAACTACACTTAGAATTGGTGATATATATAAAATTGGCACTGCACTTGTACAAGTATCACAACCTAGAGAACCTTGTTATAAATTAGGAATACGTTTTGGAAATCAACAAATTTTAAAACAATTTATAGACCATAATAGACCTGGCACCTACATTAGAATTTTAAAAGAAGGTAGTGTGCAAACTGGTGATGTTTTTAAGTTAATAGAACAGTCTACAAACAAACTTACCATACAAGATTTTTATAAGCTACTGTATGCTAAAGAAAAAAACAAAGAAACCATTAAACTAGCCGTTAGCAATATGGCTTTGCCAGAGAAAAAGAGAATACGTTTATCTAAATACCTTTAAAATTTATGATTTATCCTTGGCATTTGTACTTAATGGGACTCCTATACATACTTGCGGGTTTTATGCATTTTATAAAACCTAAAATGTATATGCGTATAATGCCCAGGTATTTACCAAAGCATTTACAACTAGTATATATTAGTGGTATAATAGAATTTTTAATTGGCGTAGGTCTGTTTTATAATGTTACAAAAAACATAGCTATTTATGCTTTAATTGCAATGCTTAGTGTTTTTTTATTGGTACACTTTTATATGCTATCTAGCAAAAAAGCTGCTGCAGGTATACCAAGGTATATATTATTATTGCGCATACCTTTACAATTTGTTTTAATGTATTGGGCATATTGCTACTTAAAACTATAAACAAAAAAAAGGAGGCTCCAAGGCCTCCTAATCTATCACAACAATACTTAATTATAACTAGTCTAAGCTAACTAATTTACTGTATCTATCTTTGTTTACTTCTACAACAAATCTAAATTCATCTTCAGAAAAATTAGTAAATCTAAAAGCTTTTTCAACTCTTAATTTGTTATTAAAAACTTCTGTATAAACTTCGTTTCCTTCTAAATCAAATACAGAAACTAAAACTTTACCTTTATTTTTATTTAAAAAGCTCATTACTACTAAATCTCCTCTTTTCTGAAAAATTGGCTTAGTAACTTCTTTTTTATCATCTACTACAACTTCTCCGTTTTTGATGTGTATAGCGTATGAAACCTTTTTTAACATATTCTCTACATTTAAAAAGTAATTTCCATCTTCTAAACTCTCTACATTAAACTTTTTAGAGTAAACCGGCTTATCGCTTATTTGTTCAGAATAAAATACTGCAGAATTCTGATCTACAAATTTTATAACTGTTTGAAGATTTCTTGCTTCAAATTTGAATACTAAATCTTTAGAGTCTTTTCTTGTCACTAATTCTAGTGAAGATTCTTCTGCTGCAAAACTTGCTGTTGACACAAACAAAAACAGAACTAACGCGGAAATTTTAAAAATTGTTTTCATAGGTTTACTTTTTTAGGATTATTCTTTTTGTTTTGATTGGTAATTAATTACACTGCAAATATATGTGCGGTATTCCGTTTATTTTACCTCTATTTTCTCCAATATCTATGCTATTTTAACCATAATAAAAAATAAACCGTATATTGACGTTAATTTAACATACAAGAACACTTAAAACTTAATTAAAAGGTGTTTTTAAACAAATAGATATTCTATTTTTGCATTTAAACTTTTACATATGACTAACCAGAAACCTATTTTTGAATCTATTGCACCAGATTTTGGGCATTCTTTTACATACCAAAAGTTTGATGAAGCAACTAATAATAAGAACAATACGTGGCATTACCACCCAGAAATAGAATTAGTATATGTAAATGGTGGTTCTGGCAAAAGACAAATAGGTAGTCATATATCTTATTACACAGATGGCGATTTAATTTTAATAGATGGTAATTTACCACATTGTGGACTTACAGATGTACTTACAAAAAACAAGAGCGAAACTGTTGTACAAATGCTACCCAATTTTTTAGGAGATAACTTTTTTAACTTACCAGAGCTTAGAAACATTAAATCTTTATTAGATACCTGTAAAGGTGGTATTGCTTTTCATGGCAATACTAAATTAAAAATTGGAGATAAGATTGAGGTACTAGAGTACCAAACAGATTTTCAGCGTTTAATATCTATTTTAAACATATTAAACGAACTTGGCAAGTCTAAAGAATATACTCTTTTAAATGCCGAGGGCTTTTCTATGAAGACAGAGGTAAAAGACAACGACCGAATAAATGTTATATTTAATTATGTAAAAACAAACTTTAGAGAAGAAATTACTTTAGATAGCATTGCAGATTTAGTTAATATGACGGTGCCATCATTCTGCAGGTACTTTAAAAAAATTACCAATAAAACGTTTATTCAGTTTACTAATGAATATAGGTTGGTACACGCATCTAAATTACTTGCCGAACAAAAGATGAGTATTACAGAGGTTTGTTTTGAATGCGGGTTTAATAATTTTTCTCACTTTAATAAATCATTTAAAAAATTCACAGGTCAAAATCCGTCTGAATATAGAAATGAGCTTAAAACGGTTGTAGCTTAAAATAATTATATGCTTATACCTTATATATAAGGCACAAAAAAAATCGGTTTTAAATATATTAAAACCGATTTTTTTTATGGTTATCCTTGTTTAATCTGAGTTACATACTGCCTTTACTAAGTTTGGATGATCTTACTAATGTCCTCATATACAACTACAATAAGTAAAATGCAACAGTTATGCCAAAAGTCAAAAAAAGATAGTTATATCTACTAAATAATCGTTAAAATTATTTATAAATTTCGTTTAACATCTTAGCCAAACGTAGTCCGCCTTTATTTAACTGACTGCGTAATGTAGCCATATGAAGGTAACTATACCTGTATCCTAATTTTTCTCCAACTTCAGCTGTTTTATAAACTTCTTCAGCTAAATCTTGAGTTTCCTCTATCCAATCATAGATAGTACCTTCTTGTACTTTTGCTTTTTGCTTTTTATCTAACTTAGGCAAAGCATTAGCTAATTCTGTGTAACTCATACCGTAAGAGTCTATCATATCAGAATCCCAAACACGATGTAAATTAGATCCTTCATTAAACCAACGTACTTGTATATCATTACCTCCTTTATCTTCTGCATGACCTGCGTGCAATGGTTGGTGCATATCTCCTATTAAATGTACCAACATTCTTAAATGAAAAGATTTATCTTTTTTAGAACTTTTTTCATCCTTTAAAACCGATACACATTTTTCTATACCAACCATTAAGTCTCCTTCCTCTGGCGGAGTAATGTCTGAGTATTTTTTATCTGCAGGAAAATTTACATAATGCCAAGGAAAATATGCTCTAAACTCACGATCAGATTTTATTTCATCTGCATAGTTAGATACAAAGGCCAAATCCTGACCTTCTAGCAATTCTTTTATTGCTTTTTTAGCTTTTCTACTCAATTCTTTTTGTGCTACCTCACCCACTGTTCTATGCCCTGTTTTGCCCCAAAATACATTGTTAGCAAAGGAAACCTGAACTGCTAAAAAAAGCAAAATACATATCTTTTTCATTCTTCTAAATTTTTGGCAAAAGTAAAAAATGTAACTTAAAGTAATGTTATTTTTTAGTTCCATTTAATTTTTTAACTTATCCTTATACACAAAAACATCCTATTTTGATATTAAAGAAAATAAAGAGTCCATATTTAAGGTATACTATTATAGCATTACTTGCTTTTACAGTAGTTATTCTACTATTTATAGCAAGTGTTTATATTGGTGTTTGGGGCAAAATACCAAGTAAAAAAGAGTTAACATCTTTAAAATACCAACAAGCATCAGAAGTTTATTCTGCAGACAGTGTTTTAATTGGCAAATATTATTTACAAGACAGGCAACCAATTCCTTTTACTGATTTTCCAAAACACTTAACAGAAGCATTAGTTTCTATTGAAGACGAGCGTTTTTACAGTCATAGCGGTATAGACTATAAAAGTATGTTTAGGGTAGCTTTTAAAAGTATTCTATTGCAAGATAAATCTTCTGGTGGTGGCAGTACTATAAGTCAGCAATTAGCAAAAAACTTATATCCAAGAACCAAACGTGGCAAGCTTAATTTAGTTGTTGCTAAACTTAAAGAAATGTTTGTTGCTCGTAGGTTAGAGAGTATTTACAGTAAAGAAGAAATACTGTACCATTATTTAAATCAGGTTTCTTTTGGAGATAATACACACGGCATTGAAAGTGCATCATTAAAATTTTTTAATAAACATACTAAAGAACTAAGTATTGCAGAGGCAGCAACTTTAATTGGTATGCTAAAAGCAACATATGGTTACAACCCAAGAATTTTTCCTAAAAAAAGTACTAACCGTAGAAATTTAGTTATGCAAGCTATGTACAATAATAGTTTTTTAAAGGAAAAACAAAAAGATAGTCTTATTAATACACCTTTAAAGTTAAACTATAGAGACTTTAATTATAATGATGGTATTGCCCCTTACTTTAGAGAAGAAGTTAGAAAACAATTGTTAAAATGGGCAAAAGAAAAGAATAATGCTGGTAGCGATTTAAATATTTATACATCTGGGTTAAAAATATACACTACTTTAAATTATAAAATGCAGGTATTGGCTGAAGAAGCAATGCAAGAGCATATGAAAAAATTACAGTCTGACTTTGAAAAAAGTTATGGCAAAAATGCTCCTTGGCTAACCAATAAAAATAGTATTAATAAGGCCGTAAAGCAATCATTACCCTATAAAAAATTAATAGCATTAGACTTACCAAAAAAACAAATATTAGACTCTTTAAATAAAAAAAAGACAATGACTTTAGCCACTTGGGATAAAGACATTACAATACAAGCAAGTACTATAGATAGTATTAAACATTATAGTAAATTTTTAAATATTGGCTCTTTGGCTGTAGACCCTGCTACCGGAGAAGTGAAAGTATGGATTGGAGGTGTTAACTTTAAACACTTTAAGTACGATCATATATCACAAAGTAAAAGGCAAGTTGGCTCTACTTTTAAACCAATTGTATACACTACAGCATTAGAACAAGGTATTGGCCCTTGCACCTACTTTTCTGCTCAAGAGGTAGAATATAAAAATTTAAAGCAATGGAGCCCGTCTAACTCTGGCTCTAAAGATGAGACTTTCCTAAACTACTCTATGGAAGAGGCTTTAAGTAACTCTGTAAACACTGTTGCTGTAAAAGTTTTAGAAAAAGCAGGAATAAAAAATACAATTGAACAAGCTAAAAAAATGGGTATTTCTACAGAACTACCTAACCAACCTTCTTTGGCTTTAGGTACAGCAGAAGTTAAAATTAACGAGCTTGCAAAAGCATACACCACTTTTGCAAATAATGGCAAACACAGCACTCCGTTTTTAATTAAACAAATTACTACTAGCAAAGACTCTATTATAGAAACCTTTGAACCTAAAATTGCTAAGCAAGCTGCGTTTTCTAATGAAACTAATATGATTATGTTAGAGTTAATGAAAGCAACAATTAACTCTGGTACCGCTTCTAGAATACGCAATAGTTACAAATTAACTAATGATATTGCTGGTAAAACGGGTACTACACAAAACAATAAAGATGCTTGGTTTGTAGGTGTAACTCCAAAATTGGTAAGTGTTACTTGGGTAGGATTAGACAATCATGAAATAGGGTTTAAAAGTACAGCTCTTGGTCAAGGTGCAAATGCTGCACTACCTGCTTTTGCCTTATTTCTACAAAAAATGAATAAAGACAGTGATTTTAATTATATTACTAAAGCAAAATTTAAAAAACCTACAGATGCCGTTTTACAGTCGTTGGACTGTGATCCTACCAAAAAAGATGGTTTTTTTAAACGTCTATTTAAAAACCCTAACAAGAAAAAAAGGAAAGAGTTTAAACGTAGTTAGTGTGTTATTAATATATTTATAAACTATAGTAAACACTAACAAAATGAAAGAATACAAAATTATTAGACAAAGAACTAAATTTCGCAATACAGATAGTGATTTTGAAGATGAATTAAACACATTAGCTAAACAAGGTTGGGTAGTAAAATCTTCTATTGCTATAAATGGCTCTAGTTTATTTAAGGTAATTTTAGAACGCGATAAAAACAGGTAATTATGAAAAAACTACTAATAGTATGTTTAGTATTCCCAATTCTAATTTTTGCTCAAGAAGTAAAAACTGAAGAACTAGATTTAAAAAACGGAGACATTAGTTTACCTGGCACCTTAACTGTTGCTCCTTCTAAAAAGAAAACACCTCTTGTAATTTTTATTCAAGGTTCTGGTAATGGAGACCGCAATGGCAACCAAGCCGGTACAGCAATGCAAATTGGTTATATAAAAACTCTTAGAGATAGTTTAAACACTAAAGGTATTTCTTTTTATAGTTATGACAAGAGATCTGCTAACATTAACAATTTAAAAAGCATAAAAGATATTAGCTTTAAAGGTTTTGTAGATGATGCTAACGTAGCTATAGATTATTTTAAAAACGACAAACGCTTTAGTGGCATTACTATAATTGGGCATAGCCAAGGTTCTTTGGTTGGTATATTAGCCATTAATGCTCGTAATGATAAAGCTGTTACTTCTTACATATCATTAGCCGGACCAGGAAAAACTTTTGACAAAACAATTGTAGAACAATTAACAGCACAAAACCCAAGTTTAGGCCAAGCAGCAAAAGAACAATTTGAAGAGTTAGTACAAACTGATACTATTAAAGAGGTTAACCCGCTTTTAATGAGTGTTTTTCAACCAGTTTATCAAAAATTTATAAAAGAATGGGCTACAGTAAACCCTGCTACTGAAATTAAAAAATTACGGATTCCTGTATTACTTTTAAATGGCGATTCGGACCTTCAAGTTAGTACAGACGATGCACAATTATTAAAAGACGCACACCCTAAAGCTACTTTAAAAATTATTCCTAAAATGAATCACGTTTTAAAAGTTGTAAATTCTATAGTTGAAAACCAAGAAGCTTATACATCAAAAGACTATAAAATATCTAACGAACTTATTAATACCATAGATAAATTTGTATCTAAATAAAAACTTGAGAACCAATAATAATGACTTATAAAATTTTGTGTTCTGATTTAGACGGAACCTTACTTACCACAAAAAATGATGTTTCTGACGTAACCATATCAGAAATAAACAGAATAAAAAACCACCTTAAAGTAATTTTAGTTTCTGCCAGAATGCCAAAATCTATGCGCTATTTACAAGAAAGATTGGGTATAGAAAATTTGCCTATTATTTGCTATAATGGTGCTTTGGTTTTAGATAATGACAAACAACTGTTTTCTACTTTTATAAGTAGCAAAGAATTGCAAACCATACACAAAATTGCAGAAGAACACACTGTAAAAATGGGCTTGTATTATATGGATGAATGGTACGTACCAGAAGACTCTGAACGTGTGCAAAAAGAAATTCACCATACCAAAGCAGAACCTATTTTTGAAGATACAAAAGTAACCTTAAGCAACTGGAGCAAAAGAAAAGTTGGCGCACATAAAATTATGCTAATGGGTACTAAAGAGACTACAGATGCTATTTTTAGTGTTTTAACGTCTACCTTAGGAGAAAGTCTACATTTTTACAGATCTAATGATACTTTAATAGAAGTTGCTCCTAAAACTATATCTAAACTATCTGCTATAGAATTGCTATTACAGAATGAAACTTTAGAAGAGGTAATTGCTTTTGGTGATAATTATAATGATATGGAAATGCTAACCCACGTAGGCTGTGGTGTTGCTGTAGAAAACGGAAGATCAGAAGTTAAGGCAATTGCTAAGCACGTAACGCTTAAAAACACAGAGAACGGAGTTGCGCATTTTATAAAGCAAAACATCTTAATTTAAGTATATTTGAGAAAACTCACCTTTTAGAACTAGACTATTTATGTTAGAACCACTTATTACAGATGATAAAGTTGTTTTTGGATTATTAACTCTTTGCTTAGGTTTTGTTTTTTACACCTCAGCTAAAAAAACAGGCTTTTGGAGTAAATTTTACACCATTGTTCCTGGTATTTTACTTTGTTATTTACTACCTGCAATTTTAACTTCTACAGGTATTATTGCAGAAACTTGGAAAACAGTAGATGATGCTGGTATTGTAACAGAACACGAGTCTGGACTTTACCATATGGCAAGTAGGTATTTGTTACCTGCAGCTTTAGTTTTAATGACATTGAGTATAGATTTAAAAGCTATTACTAACCTAGGTTCTAAAGCTTTAATTATGTTTTTAACAGGTTCTGTTGGCATTATTATTGGCGGACCAATAGCTATATTAATTGTATCAGTTTTTTCTCCAGAAACTGTTGGCGGCAACGATTTTGATGCCATTTGGAGAGGACTATCTACTATTGCTGGTAGTTGGATAGGCGGTGGTGCAAACCAAGCTGCTATGCTAGAAATTTTTCAGTATAACCCAGAAAAATACGGTGGTATGGTGCTTATAGATGTTGTAGTAGCTAACATTTGGATGGCCATTATTTTATTAGGTGTAGGCAAAACCACAAAAATTGACAAATGGTTAAAGGCAGATGCATCTGCCATAGAAACACTAAAAGTAAAAGTGACTGCTTTTACAGAAAAAATAACAAGAACGCCAACCACACAAGATTATATGATGTTGCTTTTCTTTGCATTTACTGCAGTAGGTTTAGCACATTTTTTAGGTGGTAACATAAGTTCTTATTTAGAAAATAATGTTGCTGCTGTAGCAGATAAAAAAAGTTTTTTATCCTTTTTAGGTTCTAGCTTTTTCTGGATGGTGGTATTGGCAACAATAGCAGGTATAGCACTATCTTTTACAAAAGCTAAAAATTTAGAAGGTGCTGGCGCTAGTAAAATAGGTGGTGTTTTTATATATATTTTAGTTGCCACTATTGGTATGAAAATGGATTTAGGTAAAGTATTAGAGAACCCTGGACTTATTGTTATTGGCCTAATATGGATTGCCATACACGCTGGTTTATTAATTTTAGTAGCTAAACTTATTAGAGCTCCTTATTTCTTTTTGGCAGTGGGTAGCCAAGCAAATGTTGGTGGTGCTGCTTCTGCACCAATTGTAGCTGCAGAGTTTCACCCATCTTTAACATCTGTTGGCGTATTACTTGCTGTTTTTGGTTATGTAGTTGGTACTGGAGGTGCATTATTATGTGCATACCTTATGGAAGTTGCCTCTGCCCTATAATTAAAAAGTTATACACAAAACAAAAAGCATTAACCTTTTTTTAAGAAAAATTAGTGATATTTGCTGCACTTAAATAATTATAAAATGAATAGATTTTTTCTTCTGTTTCTTCTTGGCATAAGCATTGTTGCTTGTAATTCTACAACTAAAAATACTATGACTGTTTCTGGTAATGTAAAAGGCCTTAAGAAAGGAACATTGTATTTGCAAAAAGTGAATGATACTGTTTTAGTTACAGTTGATTCTTTACAAATTAAAGGCGACGGTAATTATACGCTTACAACTGAGTTAGAAAGTCCTGAAATATTTTACTTGTATTTAGACAAGTCTGACAACTCTGAATTTAATGATAGAATTACATTTTTTGGAGAACCAGGAAATATTACAATAAATACTGCTTGGAATACTTTTGCTTTAAAAGCTAAAATAGAAGGATCTAAGTCACAAGAAAAATTAGAAGAGTTTAGAAAAAATGCATCTAAGTTTAATGCTGAGGCTTTACGTTTAGCACAAACTGCACAATTACCAGGTATACAAGGTAATGAACAAGCTATAGATTCTTTAAACAAAATGTTATCTAAAAATAATTTGCGTGGTTATTTATATGCTTTAAACTACTCATTAAACCATAAAGAGTCTTACGTAGCACCATATTTAGCATTAACAGAAGTACCAGATGTTAACGTAAAATATTTAGACTCTATTTACAATTCACTGGCAGATAGTGTGTCTGTATCCAAATACGGTAAAGAGCTAAAGGAACATATTAGCAAAGTAAAAGCTGCTAACAAATAAACATAAAAAAACATCCGCCAATGGCGGATGTTTTTTATTCTATAAGTATCGTAAAAATTAACCTAATTTGTTAACCTCTGCTACTAACTCTGTAGCTTTAGTTTCTAGTTCTTTACGTACAGCATTTAAATGCTTACTTCTGTTATCTACGTCTTTCTTATTTACCTTTGCGATTAACTCATCAAAAGTAGCAATTGCAGAATCTATAACTTTAGAACCTTCTTTAGAATCTTTAGAGTTTGAAGTTGCTTCCCAAAAGTAAACTGCTTCAATAATATCTCCTAAAACAAAATTGATATCTTTTTTTAAATCTTTAATGCTTGCCATTTGTATTTATTTTTATGCAAAAATACATATTTAACTTATACAAAGAGTTTCTTACCCTTAATATATTAGATTAAGTATTAAATTGTAACTTCTAATAACTTAGCTCCACTAGAAATTATTTCTATAGATTTTGAAAGTGCTGGCACTAAAATAGTTTCCCCTTTTACTAAATCAGCTTCTCCAAATTCGTTTTTTACAGTTGCAGAACCACCAACACACATATAAATAGTAAAAGAATCTCTATTTATTACATCTTGCTTAATATTATCTGTCAACTCTATAAAATTAGTTTTAAAGTAAGGGCAATCTACCATTGTATTTACAGCGTTTGACTGTGTATTGTATGCCACTTTAAAATCGTCCTTTTTAGTATAATCTATAGCATCTAAAGCTTGTTCTGTATGTAGCTCTCTTAGATTGCCGTTTTTATCTTTACGGTTAAAATCAAATACTCTATAAGTAACATCAGATGTTTGCTGAATTTCAGCTAATAGAACCCCTGCACCAATTGCGTGTATTTTTCCTGTATTAATAAAAAAAGTATCGCCTTCTTTTACCTTTTCGTAATTTAATAAATCTAGTAACGTATCATTTTTAATACTTGCAGCGTACTCTTCTTTAGCTACATCTTTATTAAAACCAACAATAAGCTCAGCGTCTTGGTCTGCATCCATAACGTACCACATCTCCGTTTTACCAAAAGAGTTATGTCTTTTTTTAGCTAACTCATCATTAGGATGTAGCTGTATAGATAGGTCTTGTTTTGCGTCTATAAACTTAATTAGTATAGGAAATTCTGTTCCAAAACGTTCTGCAACACTTTTTCCTAAAAGGTCATCAGTTTTCGTATTTATCAATTCTTGTAAAGATGTACCTGCTAAATCTCCGTTAGAAACCACAGAAACATCTCCTTTTACCGTAGACAGCTCCCAGCTTTCTCCAGTAATATCATTTTCTATAGATTTATTTAAAACATCTCTTAACTTGGTACCACCCCAAAGTCTTTCTTTTAAAATAGGATTAAATTTTAACGGATACATATATGTGTTGTTTTGGTTTATTATTTTTTACTGTCCTGTGTATGTTACGTAATTACGTGGTGTCTCATACAATACTACTTCTAAATTTTTTGAGGCATCAATCTCTGGTCTAAGCTTGTTCCAAATAACCACAGCTATGTTTTCTGCTGTAGGATTAAGTTCTTTAAAATCTGACACTTCAACATTTAAGTTTTTATGATCTAAAGCGTTTTCTACTTTCTCTTTAATAAGGTCTTTTAAAACCTTCATATCCATAACAAAACCAGTTTTTGGATCTATTTCTCCTTCTACACTAACTATAAGCTCATAGTTGTGGCCATGGTAATTAGGATTGCTACACAAACCAAAAACAGCTTTGTTTTTATCTGCATCCCATTTTTTGTTATGCAACCTGTGAGCTGCATTAAAATGTGCTTTTCTACTTACTTTTACTTTCATACTAGTATTGGTTTTGCAGGGTGTATTTATGAAAACGGTCAAAAATTATCTTAAACCATTCTGTATAGTTTTTTGGATTATTACTGATATCTTTTTTAATATCATCAAGAGCCATCCATTTCCAGTCTTGTACCTCTTCCTTATTAATATTGGGTTCTGCATTAAACTTACCAATCATTACATGATCTAGTTCATGTTCTGTTAAACCATTATCAAAAGGAGCTTTATATATAAATGAAAATAACTCTTTAAGCTCTGTAACAAAACCCATTTCTTCTTGTAGCCTTCTTTTTCCAGCTTCTAAGTTAGACTCACCTACTCTTTGGTGACTACAACAAGTGTTTGTCCATAATAATGGTGAATGGTATTTTTCTGATGCACGTTGTTGCAGCATTGTTTCCCCTTTGTCATTCATAACAAAAACAGAAAATGCTCTATGAAGAAGTGCTTTTTCATGCGCTTCCATTTTACCCATAGTACCAACCTGCTCGTCTTGCTCGTTAACTAATATTACCTGTTCTTCAATCATAGTCTTACAAAAATAAGACCTTTATGTTATTTATGAGCACTATAAAAAAGAAAAAACACCTTTACAAGTAAAAGTGTTTTTCGTATATTTTAAACTAAGATTATGTGTTAAAAGAATCTAGGTGATTTTAAATTTTTCTTTGTTTTTATAAAGTCGTAACGTAACATTATTTCAAAAGAACCATCATTAAAAGACGTACTTCCTAACTCTGTAGTTTCTTTATCATAAGCCAAACCAATCATAAAATCCTCAGACACCTGAAAACCAAACATACCACTAAATGCTGCACTCCAACGATAAGCTCCTCCTATAATAAACTTATCATTAAGCATAAAGTTAGCAGAAACATCTACCTGTAACGGCGCTCCTTTTACTCCTTTAGTTAATATTGTTGGTTTAAATTTTAAGTTGGGATTAAGGTCAAAAACATAACCTGTCATTAGGTAAATATTCATTTGCTCATTAGCAGTAGAAAAAGAAGACTCATCAAAATGTTTCGTCTGTAAAATTCTTGGCGCAGACAAACCAACATAAAATTTTTCTGTGTGGTAATAGATACCCGCTCCTACATTAGGAGAAAATTTATTATTAATATCTTCTTGTAGAGTAGGATCTACACCATTACTATTATCCTGGTTTAATTCTGAAAAACGAACATCTAATAAATGTGCACTTGCTTTTAAACCAAATGACAACTTACCTTCTAAAGAAGTATATATTGTGTATGAAAAATCACCATCAAAATATGTTTCTGAAGTTGGACCAATAACATCGTTAACTACAGAAAAACCTACTCCAACACCTCTATATCCTAAAGGTGTGTGAAAATTAAAAGTTTGCGTTTTTGGTGCACCGTCTAAGCCAACCCACTGAGATCTATGCAATAAACCAACACTCATATGACCACGAGAACCTGCATAAGCCGGATTTATACTTATAGTGTTATACATATACTGTGTGTATTGCGCATCTTGCTGTGCCCAACCTGATAGTGTACCAAGAGCTAACAGTAGCATAGTTGCTACTATTAGTTTGTACTGTTTTGTTTTTGCGCTCATAAACTTAATGCTATTTGTTTAAATATATGTAGCCGCTAAGCTGTTTAGTTTTACCTGCTGGTGTAGTATAATCTAATACATAGAAATACGTACCAACCGGAAGTTTTTTGTCTTTATTTATGGTAACTCTACCGTGAGATGTACCATCAAAATTATTATTTTGAGTATCATAAGACTTAGTTACAAATACTTGAACTCCCCATCTGTTGTAAATTCTAACAGTGTTATTAGGGAATCTCTCTAGCCCTGTTATTTTAAGTACATCATGAATACCATCTCCGTTTGGAGTTACTACATTAAATATTTCTATACCATCTTCTTCTGATTCTGGAAAATCTAAATAATCTGGAATACCATCACCATCTGCATCATCATTTGCAAAATCACCATCTTTATTAATATCTTCATCAATAGTTGGTATACCATCACCATCATCATCAATATCTCTATAATCTAGCTCACCATCACCATCTGAGTTTGGTAAGTCGTTTATAGGATCATCTATTTCATCGTTTTTATCATCATCAATAGTAGTTGCTCCTTCAAAACCATCATCTAGACCATCATTATCCTTATCAGAGCCTACAAATGTATCATCTGGAATACCATTACTATCTGTATCGTTAGCTTCTATTACATCTGGAACACCATCATTATCACTATCCTCATCTAAATAATCTGGTAAGCTATCACCATCTGTATCTACAGGGAATATTCCTAAGTTACCATCAGTTTCATAAGCATCATCTAAACCATTACCGTTCTCATCTAAACCACTTGGTTGTATGTAACCGTTTGTTGTTTGTGCTTCTACATTGTCTGGGATACCATCGTCATCAGAATCTATATCTAAATAATCTGGAATACCATCACCATCTGTGTCTGTTGCATCTGTTGCTGGGTCATTATCACCATCTAAATTAAGATCTTCAAAACTATCTAGAATACCATCATTATCTGCATCTAAATCTGTCATTGCAGCTTCATTAACAAGTACTGTTATTGTAGACGTGCTACAGTTACTAAGTGTATCACAGATTGTATATGTAAAGGTATCTTGACCTATGTATCCTGGGTTAGGTGTGTATGTAATTACATCATCAGACGGATCGTTAGGCGTACCATTATCATCTACCACAATTGTTCCGTTAATTGGATCTGTTGTTGTAAACGTACCATCTGTTGGTAAATCATTATCATTTAAATGCCAATTATCTATTACAATTGTTTCATCTTCATTAGTTGCAACAACATCATCTTGTGTATCTAAAATAGGTACTACTGTAATATTTACTGTTGCTGTACTACAATCTCCATACGTATTACACACAGTATATGTAAAAGAATCTGGACCATTGTAATCTGGGTTTGGTGCGTAGGTAACAATATCATCAGATGGGTCGTTAGGAGTACCGTTATCATTAATGGTAACAGTTCCGTTTACAGGATCTGACGTTGTTAAGGTTCCTGGATTAGGTAACCCATTATCGTTATCAAAAATATCTATAACTATAGAATCGTCTTCATCTACAGAAACAATATCGTCTTGCAAATCACTAGCCTCGCTCATACAAACTACCGTAAAACTTGGTAATTTAACAGAGTTACCTGCTTTTAATAATGTTGCCACATATTTTATAACATCTTTAGTCGCTATTACTTGTGGCGCTGTTTGATCTCCTGTTAAAATTGGAGACCAACTAACTGTTGCTCCTGGTGGCACATTAGGTGAAACATCTAATGTAACCTCATTATCTGGAGTGTTACAGTCGGTTAATATAAAGTAGGTAGTTGCATTTTTACCGCACAATGTGCCGTCATATGTTGCAAAATATACTCCAGGCTGACTCACCTCATAGAAGAAGTCTGTACCCAAAACAGTACTTGTATCTGCCGCGTTATACCATTTATAATTATTCTCGTCTGTACTATTAGGTGCTTGCAATAAAAATTGAGCACTAACTACATTAGCGCAAAACAAGCCAAGTAGCAGAACGAATAAAAATTTATATGTTTTAATTGATTTCAAATTTCTAGGATAAGTTTTTATTCGCTTTAGCTTACTTTACTACAAATACAACGTTAATTAACGTATTATAGTCTGTAGGTTGATTAGTTACTGTGTATGTTAACACTCCGTTAGCATTAATAGACATTGTGCCTGTATTAAATACTGTAGGATCTGCATAAGTTACATAGTAGTATAATTCTGTTCTAGTATATGTTGGTAAAGCTGATGGTGCACCTGCACTACCAATAGTTGGTGTACCATATTGCTTAATATACTCATCATATAAATCTAATGTCTTAGTACCATTTGTTGCAACATCTACTTCTACAGAAGGCGGGTAAAATATACGTGCTGCTTTAGATGTAATAGGTGCAATTGCTTGTATTACTTCTTGCACATTAGTTTCTGCTGTTGGAGATGCTTCACCACCTTCATCAACATCAATTGGTGTACGCAAATCAACTTCATCATCAAACTGATCATCTGTATTTGCTAATGATGCTAAACTAACTGTTTGAGAAGAACCATCTTCTATACCTACAGTTAATGTTGTGCCAGACAAACCTAAATTACGTATACTTTGATTATCTGCTAATGCTGCTAAACTAACTGTTTGTGAAGAACCATCTTCTATACCTACAGTTAATGTTGTTCCAGAAAAACCTAAATTACGTATACTTTGATTATCTGTATCAATACTACTAATATCTATAGTATTACCACCTGAAATAGTTAAATCAGTACCAGATAAACTTAAAGTCTGATCATCAGTTGCTGGGTCACCTGCATCACCTTTTGCTCCTGCTGGGCCTTGAGGTCCCTGTGCTCCTGTTGCACCTCTATCCCCTTGATCTCCTTTATCTCCTTTTTGACCATTTTGACCATTTTGTCCAGGTTGACCTTGAGGTCCTTGTGGACCTTGCGGGCCTTGTGCTCCTGTTACTCCTCTATCACCTTGATCTCCCTTGTCTCCTTTTTGACCCTGTGGTCCTTGAATACCTTGAATTCCCTGATCTCCTTGATCTCCTTTTTCTCCTTGGATTCCCTGATCACCCTGATCTCCTTTTAATCCTTGAGGACCTTGTGCTCCAGTTTCTCCTTGAATACCTTGATCACCTTGGTCTCCTTTTTCTCCCTGGATTCCTTGATCACCCTGATCTCCTTGGATTCCCTGGTCACCCTGATCTCCTTTCAATCCTTGTGGACCTTGTGCTCCAGTTTCTCCTTGAATACCTTGAATTCCCTGATCACCTTGGTCTCCTTTTTCTCCTTGGATTCCCTGGTCACCCTGATCTCCTTTTAATCCTTGAGGACCTTGTGCTCCAGTCTCTCCTTGAATACCTTGAATTCCCTGATCTCCTTGGTCTCCTTTTTCTCCTTGGATTCCTTGGTCACCCTGATCTCCTTTATCTCCTTGTGGACCTTGTGCTCCAGTCTCTCCTTGAATTCCTTGAATTCCCTGATCACCTTGGTCTCCTTTTTCTCCCTGGATTCCCTGGTCACCCTGATCTCCTTTATCTCCTTTTAATCCTTGAGGACCCTGTGCTCCAGTTTCTCCTTGAATACCTTGAATTCCCTGATCTCCTTGGTCTCCTTTTTCTCCTTGGATTCCTTGGTCACCCTGATCTCCTTTATCTCCTTTTAATCCTTGAGGACCCTGTGCTCCAGTTTCTCCTTGAATACCTTGAATTCCCTGATCTCCTTGGTCTCCTTTTTCTCCCTGGATTCCTTGGTCACCCTGATCTCCTTTTAATCCTTGAGGACCTTGTGCTCCAGTTTCTCCTTGAATACCTTGAATTCCCTGATCTCCTTGGTCTCCTTTTTCTCCCTGGATTCCCTGGTCACCCTGATCTCCTTTTAATCCTTGAGGACCTTGTGCTCCAGTCTCTCCTTGAATTCCTTGAATTCCCTGATCACCTTGGTCTCCTTTTTCTCCTTGGATTCCCTGGTCACCCTGATCTCCTTGGTCTCCTTTTTCTCCTTGGATTCCCTGGTCACCCTGATCTCCTTTTAATCCTTGAGGACCCTGTGCTCCAGTCTCTCCTTGAATACCTTGAATTCCCTGATCACCTTGGTCTCCTTTTTCTCCCTGGATTCCCTGATCACCCTGATCTCCTTTTAATCCTTGAGGACCCTGTGCTCCAGTTTCTCCTTGAATACCTTGATCACCTTGGTCTCCTTTATCTCCTTTTAATCCTTGTGGACCCTGTGCTCCAGTTTCCCCTTGAATACCTTGATCACCTTGGTCTCCTTTATCTCCTTTTAATCCTTGTGGACCAGTCTCTCCTTGAATACCTTGAATTCCCTGATCTCCTTGGTCTCCTTTTTCTCCTTGGATTCCTTGGTCACCCTGATCTCCTTTATCTCCTTGAGGCCCCTGTGCTCCAGTTTCCCCTTGAATACCTTGAATTCCCTGATCTCCTTGGTCTCCTTTTTCTCCCTGGATTCCTTGGTCACCCTGATCTCCTTTATCTCCCTTTTCTCCTTGTGGACCAGAGTCTGGATCTACCCATGTATATACTCCTGACCCATCAGTTGATAATACTTGTCCATTTATACCTCCAGTTGGTAATTCTATTTCATTCTGATCGTCATTATCCCCATCAGCATATGTAACAGTATAATTACCAGATCCATCATTAGTTACATTAATATCTCCTGCTCCTACTACTGTCTCCCTGTAATTTGATAAATCAATTGGTGTAGCTGTTGGATCATTAGTTAACGTTAAGTTATCTCCAGTTAATGATAAATCTTGACTGTCTGTACCTACAAAGTTAGTTACTGTACCATTCTCTGATGTATAAGTAAAACTACCATCTCCATTATCTACTAATGTAGTAATGGTATTGTTGGTATCTACTGTTGCTGAGTTGCCAGAATCATCAGTAATCGTATATGTTCCATCGCCATTATCTAAAACTGTAGAACGCTTTGCATCAAAAGTTGTAGTTGCTCCGCTCTCATTTTCATAAGTAAAAGTTCCATCACCATTATCTGTTAAAGATGTAATTGTTTCATCAATTGTAACTGATGCTACATTTAAATATAGACCTCCGTCTGTACCTACTTGAATATCATTATTAGCATCTGAACTTACTAAACCTATAGTCTGTGAAGAACCTGTACCATCTGTATACGTTATTGTACCATCGTTATTA
This sequence comes from Cellulophaga sp., assembly GCF_039943695.1. Lineage (NCBI taxonomy): Bacteria > Pseudomonadati > Bacteroidota > Flavobacteriia > Flavobacteriales > Flavobacteriaceae > Cellulophaga > Cellulophaga sp. Next base: position 63,074 of record NZ_JBDVAA010000010.1, read on the forward strand.
TTAACTAAAGTACCTGCTACTTGATTTGTGTCAATAGTTACTGCATTTCCTGAATCATCTGTTAATGTAAATGTTCCGTCGCCATTATCTAGAACTGTAGAACGCTTTGCATCAAAAGTAGTCGCTACACCATCTTCATTTGTGTATGTAAATGTACCGTTTGCATTGTCTACTAATGTAGATAATGTTTCTGTAAATGTTGTTGCTGTTCCGTTTTCTGATGTGTATGTAAAGCTACCATCTCCATTGTCTACTAATGTAGTTATAGTATTGTTGGTATCTACTGTTGCTGAGTTTCCTGAATCATCTGTTAATGTAAATGTTCCGTCTCCATTGTCTAAAACTGTAGAACGCTTTGCATCAAAAGTAGTCGCTATACCATCTTCATTTGTGTATGTAAATGTACCATCTGCATTGTCTACTAATGTAGATAATGTTTCTGTAAATGTTGTTGCTGTTCCGTTTTCTGATGTATAAGTAAAGCTACCATCACCATTGTCTACCAATGTAGTTATAGTATTGTTGGTATCTACTGTTGCTGAGTTTCCTGAATCATCTGTTAATGTAAATGTTCCGTCTCCATTATCTAAAACTGTAGAACGCTTTGCATCAAAAGTAGTCGCTACACCATCTTCATTTGTGTATGTAAATGTACCATCTGCATTGTCTACTAATGTAGATAATGTTTCTGTAAATGTTGTTGCTGTTCCGTTTTCTGATGT
>NZ_JBDVAA010000011.1:0-2563 GCF_039943695.1 Cellulophaga sp.
TTAAAATACCAATAACGGGTCTAATAAAGAGTAAAAGTGTTCCAATTTCTGCAGATTTAACCTCATTATATAACATTACTTCTTTTGCGTAGAGCGAGAAAACATCTGTAATTTTGTAGCCAACATAAGCACACAAAATAATAACCATTAACAACCAAACAGATGGTATTTTTAATACCGTTTTTATTTGATGCGTAGAGATAGACTGTAGTTGTATTTCTTCTTCTTTAATTTCTTTAGATTTTAAAAAGAACCATACAATTATGCCAATTACAACAATTATGGCAGACGTTACCCAAACAATGTAATTAAATGCTTCTGCTCTATTTGCTAAACTTGCAAATTCTACAGAACCAATTATAAATAAAGAAAATATAAAAACTCCTAAGGCTCCAAAACTAGCACCAACTAAACCTCTGCCACCATCTAAAAAGCCAAATGCTTTACCTTGAGAAGTATTTCCGCCCCAAACACGAGTAGCTTTTATCATTGGTGCCCAAAACAAAAAAATGGTTGTAAAACCCCAATAACCGTACAATACTTTTAGTACAAAATAGCTAGGGTTTGCAGCAAGTACTAATCCGCCTAAAGCAGTAGAAAATAAAGCAATGGCAATTAGCTTTCTAGGAGGAAATTTATCTGCAATTGGTCCGCCTAATAAATAAGAACCCATTGCAACAAAACCGTAAACAGAAAAGCAAGTTCCTAGTTCTAAATTTGTGAGATTAAAAACCTCTAAAACTGTAGGTCTAAAAACTCTAGCTAAAACAAAAGGTAATATAAACACTGCTTCTCCTGATAATATTAGGAGAAACAGGTATAACCAATTATGTTGTTTTTTAGTGTCGATATATAATTTAATTGTGGTGTATTGCTAGTTTAAACCTGTATTACTCCTAAGTTAAAAGGCTTTTCAATAGGAGCGTGGTTTGCAGCTTCTATACCCATAGAGATCCATTTTCTTGTATCTAATGGGTCTATTACACCGTCAGTCCAAATACGAGAAGCAGCATAATATGGAGATATTTGCTCATCATATCTTGCTTTTACTTTGTCAAATAATTCTTTTTCTTTTTTCTCGTCTATTTCTTCTCCTTTTTTAAGTAAAGAAGCTTTTTCAATTTGCATTAAAACTTTAGCTGCAGAGTTACCACTCATTACAGCAAGTTCTGCACTTGGCCAAGCAGCAATTAACCTAGGGTCGTATGCTTTACCACACATAGCATAATTACCAGCGCCATAACTATTACCAATAACAATTGTAAATTTTGGTACAACAGAGTTACTAACAGCATTTACCATTTTAGCACCATCTTTAATTATACCGCTATGCTCACTTTTACTACCTACCATAAAACCAGTAACATCTTGTAAAAATACAAGCGGAATTTTCTTTTGGTTGCAATTTGCTATAAAACGGGTAGATTTGTCTGCGCTGTCATTATAAATAACACCACCAAATTGCATTTCTCCTTTTTTGGTTTTTACAAGCTTACGTTGGTTTGCAACAATACCAACAGCCCAACCATTTATACGAGCATACCCTGTAATTATAGTTTTTCCGTAACCTTCTTTGTATTCTTCAAACTCAGAATCATCAACCAAACGCTTAATAATTTCAAGCATATCATACTGGTCACTTCTAGATTTTGGCAAAATACCATAAATATCTTTAGGGTCTAATTTTGGCTTTTTAGCTTCAATTCTGTTAAAACCAGCTTTATCAAAATCACCAATTTTATTTACTATTTTTTTAATTTTATCTAAAGCATCAGCATCATCTTTAGCTTTGTAATCTGTAACACCAGATATTTCGCAATGTGTAGTTGCACCACCTAAAGTTTCATTATCAATACTTTCACCAATAGCCGCTTTTACAAGGTAGCTGCCAGCTAAAAATATACTAGCTGTTTTGTCTACAATTAAAGCTTCATCACTCATAATTGGCAAATAAGCACCACCAGCAACACAACTTCCCATTACTGCAGAAATTTGAGTAATTCCCATACTACTCATCACAGCATTGTTTCTAAAAATACGTCCAAAGTGTTCTTTGTCTGGGAAAATTTCATCTTGCATAGGTAAATAAACACCAGCGCTATCTACCAAGTAAATAATTGGTAGTCTATTTTCTATGGCAATTTCTTGCGCTCTTAAATTCTTTTTTCCGGTAATAGGAAACCAAGCACCAGCTTTTACAGTAGCATCATTAGCAACAACTATGCATTGCTTGCCTTGTACGTAACCTATTTTAATATCAACTCCTCCAGATGGGCAACCACCGTGCTCTTTATACATACCTTCACCGGCAAAAGCAGCAATCTCTATAGCATCTGCTTTATCATCTAAAAGGTAATCTATACGCTCTCTGGCTGTCATTTTGCCTTTAGCGTGTTGTTTTTCAATTTTACTTTTGCCACCACCCAACTTTACTTTACTTAATTTATGTTTTAAATCTGATAAAAGAAGTTTGTTGTGATCCTCGTTCTTATTGAAATTTATATCCATTCTGTAAAAATTGCTTTAGACCATAAAGATAAGTGGAATAATATATATGATATTA
>NZ_JBDVAA010000012.1:0-15400 GCF_039943695.1 Cellulophaga sp.
ATCTAAAAGGAATTAATTTTGATGGTGAAAACGCCCCTGACAGGACAGGAAATTCTGTTATTACGACGAGTAAATATTCTATGAACAAAAATTACAAATTGTTTATAGATAATTGTGACTTTGTAAATTTAGATGTTAACCATTCTTTTGATGCTGTAATGGTTTACAAAAACACATTTGCAGATACAATTAGTATTAAAAACTCAAAATTTAATACTATTAGTGGTAATGTTTTGGCATTAGACAAAGAGACAGAGGATATTGGAATTTATAATGCTGAGTATGTAATTTTAAAAAATAATAGTTTTAGCAATGTAAATGGTGCTGTTTTAAGTTTACACAGAGGCGGCAAGGACGAGAGTACTTTTGGGCCGTTTTTAGAATTAGACCACAATACTTTTGATGCTATTGGTTACGGTAAAAGAAACAAGTACAACGCCGCAATTAATCTTTATGGAGTACAAGTAAACACCATTACTAATAATATTTTTAATAAAACCAAGTCTTTAAAAATGCATTTGGTGGTTGGTGAACCTATTGTAAATATTTTAAATAATAATTTTTACAAGTCTGATGGTTTAGAAATTACAGGAGACCAAAAATATAATGTAGAAAACTTATGGACCTTAGATCCTGGCTTTAAAGAGGGTTCTTATGCATTATCTACCAACTCTGATCTTGCTAGTAAGGCTACAGATGGTAAAAATTTAGGCTTAATTATAAACAACTAACTAATGGTTTTAAAAAAATACATCTGTTTTGTATTGGTATTAAGTCTTTTTGCTTGTAAAAAAGATAAAGTAACTGCTACAACAGCAACAGAACAAGCAACAACTAATCACCCAAGTTTAATACTAACTAAAGAAGGTGTAAAAAATATTAAAGCTCAGTTAGGAACAATTCCTTTGTTTGACAAAACTTTAGAAGATGTTAAACAAGAAGTAGATGCTGAGATTAGTAAAGGTATAGACGTTCCTGTTCCAAAAGATTTTTCTGGCGGTTATACACATGAACAGCACAAAAAAAACTTTCTAATACTACAAAAAGCTGGTGTGCTTTATCAAATTTTAGATGATGAGAAATACGCAGTATACGTTAGAGATATGTTTTTAGAGTATGCAAAGTTGTACCCTACACTACCTTTACACCCACAAGAAAGGTCTTATGCAAGAGGTAAACTTTTTTGGCAATGTTTAAATGACTCTAATTGGTTGGTATATGCTAGTCAAGCTTACGATTGTATTTACAATTGGTTATCTAAAGAAGAAAGAAAACATTTAGAAAACGATTTATTTATTCCGTTTGCTAATTTTATATCAAAAGAAAATCCTCAATTTTTTAATAGAGTACATAACCACAGTACTTGGGGTAATGTTGCAGTTGGGATGATTGCATTGGTTATGGATAATGATGAGCTTTTGCAAAAAGCACTTTACGGATTAAAAACAGATTCTATTGCTGCTAATTTAAAAGATGATGATGGTGGGTTTATAAAAAATAAAGATCAAAAAGTTGGCTTTTTAGCAAATTTAGATGAGCCTTTTTCTCCTGACGGATATTATACTGAAGGTCCTTATTACCAAAGATATGCTATGTACCCGTTTTTAATTTTTGCACAAGCATTAGAAAACAAAAAACCAGAACTTAAAATTTTTGAGCATAAAAACGCAGTGTTAACAAAAGCAGTAGAAGCATTAATAAACCTTACTGATAAAGACGGAGAGTTTTACACAATTAATGATGCGCAAAAAGGAATGTCTTACTACTCTAGAGAATTAGTAACCGCTGTAGATATTGCTTATCATTACGGAGGCAACAACCCAGAACTACTAAGTATTGCTAAAAAACAAAATAAAGTTAATTTAGATGATACAGGTTTAGCTGTTGCATTAGGTTTAAAAAATAATTTAGAGAAACCTTTTACAAAAAAATCTATTACTTTAACAGATGGTCCCAATGGTAAACAAGGTGGCATTAGTGTATTGCGTAACAACAATTTAGAAGTTATATTTAAATATACAGCACAAGGCCTTAGTCACGGTCATTATGACAAGTTATCTTTTTTTATGTTTAATGATGGTACAGAGGTTGTACAAGATTATGGCTTAGCAAGATTTGTTAATATAGAACAAAAAGGTGGTGGTAATTACTTAAAAGAAAATACTACTTGGGCAAAACAAACAATAGCACATAATACCATTATACAAAACCAAACTTCTCATTTTAATGGTAAGTATAGTTTAGGCAGTAAAAACCATTCTAACCAATACTTATTTAATGTTTCTAAAAAAATTACAGTAGTTAGCGCTAAAGAAAATAATGCATATCCTAACACAGAATTACACAGAACTTTGGCTATAGTTTCAGACTCTTTGTTTATTAATGAGCCATTTGTTTTAGATATTTTTAATGTTACTGGTAGCTCATCAAATAAGTACGATTTGCCTTTTTATTACAAAGGTCAAATAATGCAAACAAACTTTAAGTATACACAACAAGCTACATTAAAGACATTGGGAGACAAAAATGGTTACCAACATTTATTTGTAGAGGCTTTAGCAGATGCACCAAATAGTAATTTAAAATTTAATTGGATGCACAATAATGTATTTTACACATTAACATCTGCTACACAAGCAACAGACAAAATTATTTTTGCCAGAATTGGTGCTAACGATCCAGAGTATAACTTAAGAAGAGATCCTACTTTAATCATCAGAAAAAATAATACTAAAAATGCATTATACGTAAATGCCATAGAAGCACATGGTAGCTACAGTCCTGTATCAGAGTTCTCTGTAAATGCATATAGTAGTATAGCCAAAATAGAAACCCTTTTAAATAGTAAAGACTATACCGCAATACGTATTACAAATAACAACAAACAATCTAAACTATTTATTTTATCTAATACAAACCCAGACAAATCTACAGCACATTCAATAACAATAAATAATAAAGAATTTAGTTGGGTAGGTCCTTACACTTACAATTAACATAATTTATTGATATGAAAAAAAATAAAATGCCTTTAGCCTTAATATAGAGAGTTTTACAAAAAAACTTATTAATGATCGTTTTATTTTTTTTTAACAAAATTTTTGCATATATTCGAAAAGTATAAACTGGTTAACCAGTTTGGTTAACCAAATTTAAATAGAGCACAAAAAAAGGATAGGTGCACGCCTATCCTTTTACAAATACTTCTTTGGAGGGAAGTAATAAATATGTAGTATAAAAACATATTCTTTACAAAAGTAATGATTATTTGCTTTTAGCCTAGAGAAATGGTTTTTAAGTTACTACAGAACACTATTAACTCAATTAAACTAAACAATTAATTATGAACTTAAAAACAAAGCTAATTTTGGTGATAACGCTATTCTGTAGCGCTATTACTCTGGCTCAAGAAAGCTTCCCTATAAAGGGTACAGTGGTCTCTTCTGCAGACAACTTACCTATTTTAGGTGTAAACATTATCATTAAAAACACTGCTACAGGGACAACCACAGATTTTGATGGTAATTATGAAATTAAAGCAAAAAAAGGTGATATTCTTCAATTTTCTTTTATTGGATTTATCACAAAAAGTATCACTATTGCAGACCAAACTACTGTTAATGTTACCTTAGATGAAGACGCTAGTAAGTTAGATGAGGTTGTTGTTGTTGGTTACGGAACACAGAAAAAATCACATTTAACAGGTTCTATATCTAAAATAGTTAACGAAGATTTAGGACAAATAGCAGTATCTAGGGTAGATGATGCTTTGGTAGGTCAAGTATCTGGTGTAAACATACAAGCAACCGAAGGTGAAGCTGGTTCTGATCCAACGATTAGAATTAGAGGTACAGGTTCTATAACTGGTAACTCAGGACCTTTAGTAGTTGTAGATGGTGTTGTGGTTCCTAATGACTACTTAGGATCTTTAGATATGAATGATGTAGAATCTTTTGAAATATTAAAAGATGCTGCTTCAGGTGCAATTTACGGATCTAGAGGAGGTAATGGTATTATTCAAATAACCACAAAATCTGGTAAATCTGGAGAAACAAGATTTAGTTACTCTACATTAACTGGTATTAAAACTGCCAGACAAAGCGATGCCTACTACTCTACTGTAGCAGAAACTGCTGCTGCAGAATTACAATTTACACACGGTATATCTGACCAAACTAGATACAAACAATTAATTGGTGTAGATACAAACTGGCAAGAAATTATTTTTGATGGTGGTGTAATTACTAATCACTCTTTAGGTATTAGAGGTGGTAATGATAAATTAAGATTTAGCACCAACTTAAACTACAATCATGATGAGGGTGTTTTACTTACAGATGATTTTAAAAAATATAGTGTTAAGCTTAGATTAGATTATGATGTTACAGATGATTTAACTATTGGTCTAAGTGCTACTCCTTCTTACACAGAACGTAGACGTTTTGATGGCTCTACCCATGATATTTTAAGACAACCATCTTGGTTACCTGTATATCATGATGCAAACACAATACAATTTGTAAACCGTGTACAAGACGGTGGCAAATGGGCAGATGTTCAAATAGGTGATTATGCTTTACAATATCATTTTGATGGTTACGATTTAGCAAATGGTGCTCCTGTAAATGCCAGTAGTGGTGGTACAAATATTAGTAACACTTCTAACACTAACCCCGCTGCAAAAATATTAGAAAGAGATCGTAGAGATTACAGAAGTAAAATTCTTGGTAGCTTCTACGCTAAGTATAAAATTAATGATGATTTAAGCTTTAAAACTACCTTATCTGGTGATTACCAAAGATACAGACAACAAAGATGGCAAGGTGTAGAATCTAACAGAAACGGTGCAAGTGCTGCAAAATTAGATAGTACAAACACTAGAACACAGCATTTAGCCTTAGATAACGTATTATCATACAATAAAACATTTGATAAGCATGATTTTGGTGTTGTTTTAGGTGCTTCTGGCGAAAAGTATAAAACAGAGTTTGAAACTATTAGTTCTCAAGGTTATACAGATGATAGTTCTCGTTACATTAACCAAGACGATATTACAAACGAATATGAAGAAGAATACGAAAGTACTTTATTATCTTTTTTTACAAGAGTAAATTATGCTTATGCAGATAAATATTTAGCTTCTTTTAGCTTTAGAAGAGATGGTGCATCTGTATTTGGACCAAATAATAAATATGGTAATTTCTTTGCCGGCTCTTTGGGTTGGAACATTTCTAGAGAAAATTTCTTAAAAAATAGTGATGTAATTAACAACCTTAAATTTAGGGTTAGTTATGGTGTAACTGGTAACAACTCTTTTAGAACAGGAAACAACTTAATTAACAATTACCCTTATTTATCTTTAATAGACAACTCTATTGCTTCTGGTGTAACCGGCGGAGCTGTTACAAATGCTGCTAACCCTTTAAACATATCTAATCCAGATTTAAAATGGGAAAGACAAGTAGAGTTTAATCCTGGTGTTGATTTTGGTTTCTTTAACAATGTATTATCTGGTTCTGTAGATTACTACAAAAGAACTAGTGACCAGTTACTGTTAAACAACCCTATTGCATCTACAACAGGCTTTACAAATGCTCTTGTTAACATAGGAGAAGTAGAAAACTCTGGTATAGAAGTAGAATTAAGAACAAGAAATGTTGCTGGCCCTAAATTTAAATGGACTACAACTTTTATTACATCTACTAATAAAAATGAATTAACAGACTTTGCTGACTCTAACGGACAAATTCAAAATGTAGATTCTAAAAGAGCTGCAGAATGGATTAACTTAGAAGGTAACCCTATTTCATCATTTTATGGATGGGTTGTAGAAAGAGATATTCCTTTAGAATTTCTAAAAAATCCTTTTCATCCTGTAGGAGCAGAAGCACAAGATGTATATGTAAAAGATTTAAATGGTGATGGTATAATAGATGATGATGATAAAACAATTTTAGGAAATCCTTACCCTGAGTTTGTTTGGAGTATGTCTAATGACTTTAAGATAGGAAATTTTGACTTTAGTTTTATGTTCCAAGGAAGTCATGGAGCTGAAATAAGAAATATGGGAGATCAATATATTTTTAACCATTTTAATAGCTCTCAAGATTTTGTTACTGGTCCTACCGGAGACTATATTTTAGGTACTCCAAACCAAGAATTTATCAAACAAAAAATATTTACAAATGATATTATACAAGATGCATCATATATAGCATTACGTAATATAAACCTTGGATATAACTTTAGTAAAGATGTTACATCTCAATTAAAAATTAGAAGCGCTAGAATTTATCTTTCTGCACAAAATGTAATGTACCTAACAGCAGATAATTATACTGGTTTTAACCCAGAGTCTATTAATACAACATCTGCAACAACTTATGGTTACCAAAGAGCTGGTTCTCCTGTGTTTAGTACACTATCTGCAGGTATTAACATAGAATTTTAAACTACTAATTTAAAAATATATAATCATGAAAAAACTAAAATTTTTAACATTAATAGTCATTACAATTTTATCTACATCTTGTGAAGATTCATTTTTATCACCAGACTTAAAAACTGGAACAAGTGGAGAAGCATTTTATTCTAATGATGAAGAACTAGAGGCTGCCGTAATTAATATTTATGACGGATTACAAGGTGTAAACGCAGCTAAAATTACAAACTCAAACTTAAATCACGCAACTCAAGTAGAGTTTTACGTAACAGAAATGCGTAGTGATAATACAAGGTCTAAAAGCCAGGAAGGTGAAGCTGCTCAGTTTGAAAGCTTTGCTATAGAATCTACAAATGGTATTGTTGCAGATTATTACAGAAGCTTTTATGATGTAATATTTAGAGCTAACATAGTTTTAGACAACATAAATGCCGCATCTGATGCTGCTGCAGGAAAATTAGAAGGTGAAGCAAAATTTTTAAGAGCATATGCTTATTTTAACCTTGTGCGTCTATATGGTGATATACCTTTAGTTACAAATGTTATTGCTCCTTTAGATACTGAAACTGCTTTTACTAGAGTTAATTCTTCTGAAATTTATAGTCTAATTGTTTCAGATTTACAGACTGCTGTAGATAATTTAGATGATTCTTTTAAAGATAGAGCATCTAAAGCTGCAGCTCAAGGATTACTAGCTAAGGTCTATTTAACTCTACCAACACCAAACTACGCTCAAGCACAATTATTATGTGAAGAGATATTAGATCCTGCTAGAGGTTTTACCCTACTAGATAATTACAGTGATATATTCTTTTCTGAGCGTAATGATGAAATCATTTTTGCTATTGGTTACGAGCAAGGAGATAATAATAATAGTCAAAATTTTTCAGCAGAATGGTTAAACTCTGTTGGGAGAACAAGTGGCGTTAACTATGCTACTACAAATGTAGTTGCTGCTCTAGAAGAAATGGGAGGAGATAGAACGCAACATACCTACAGAATAGATCCTTTTCAACCTACAGAAAACCAAGCTATTAAATACTTGCCTAATGGTGAAGATGGTGGAGATAATGGTAGAACATTTAGCGCTGATGCACAAGCATCTGGTAATGATTGGATAGTTTTAAGATATGCTGATGTTGTTTTACTACATGTTGAAGCAATATTAGGTGGTGGTGAATCTACATCTAACAGCGGTGCGCTTGCATCTTTTAATGCAATTAGAGAAAGAGCTGGTTTAAATGATGATGAAGACGGAGTCATTACAAAGGAAGAATTATTAAATGAAAGACGTGTAGAACTTGCATTTGAAAACAAGCGTTTATTTGATTTAATTAGAATGGGAGAAGCAACAAATGTATTATCTGCATTTGCCACAGAAAATGGCTATAGTTTTTCTTCTACAGATTTGTTATTACCTATTCCACAAAGAGAAATTGGATTAAGTAAAGGTGTATTAACACAAAATCCTGGTTACTAAAAACAATAGTTAAAACATATAATTATGAAAAATAATAGAAAAATAAATAAATTAAAAGGTACAGCAGGACTATTGACTGCCATCTTTTTACTAACCATATCTTTTTCATCTTGTGATTTAGATTATGATATAGCTGATACTGCATCCATAGAAGACGCTACCCCTCCTACTGCATTTTTTGCTGCTACCCAAAATACTGGTTCAGATGATGCATGGAAAACGTATAGCTTTAGTAATCAATCTAACAGCGCAACGCAATACAGTTGGGAATTTACACATAGTTCTGGAGAAATAATAACATCTACTGAGGCAGAACCAGAACATACTTTTCCTGGAGAAGGTGATTTTGTAGTAAGCTTAACTGCTTCAGATAATTTAGGTGTAAAAAGTGTGTACACAGAAACAGTTACAGTGGTAGAACCTATAGTTCCTACTGTAATTACACCAGTAATATCAGAATGGGCTTTTGAAGACGGTACTGATGAAGGTGGAGACACACTTGGCTGCATATTTATTCAATCAGATGGTACGCCTAAAACCCCAAAAAACGACGGTACTAATTGTTGGAGAATTATAGGGGCAACAGTACACCAAACTACTAGTGATGGTGCCTATACTGTTCCTTTTGACAATACTTCTGGTAAAACTCAAGGTGCTAAATACCCTGCAACTGGCGCTGGTAATGACAGAGCTTCTTATCAAGCTTTAACCGTTACCCCTAACGCTAAATATATTGTAACTTTTCATTACGCACTTAAAAATGATGGAGATAAAGTTAGAGTTGGTATCCTAAACGGATGGATGGATAATGCAAATGAATTAGAAGCTACTGGTTTTATTGCTGAGGCTGATGGTGATGTGGCATTAGGTAAAAATAACTTTACAGAAGTTACATTTGAATTTGAAGCAAATGCTACAGGTGAAATTGCTATTTGGATTGATAATGTAAGTACTGGCGATACTTACTTAGATAATGTTAGTATTATACCTGCACCATAATATATAAAATAATGAATTTCCGAAGAGAAATAATAACCATAATATCAATTGTATTTCTTACTACTAACGCTGCTTGCCAAACAACAAAAAGTAGCGTAGTAGAATCGGATACTAAAATTTTAAAAAAGAAAAATAAGAAGAAAAAATACAGATTACCAAAAATAGATTTAAGCCATTGGAAAGTAACCTTACCTATTGGCAAACCCATAGAAGTAGAGCCACCAGAGATACTAAATTATGCCACAAACAAAACACTAAAGCCATTTATGTATAATGATTCTGTTTCTGGTGCGCTTGTTTTCTATGCATATCCTACTGCTGCTACAACAGCTAACACTAAGTATTCTAGAACAGAACTTAGAGAGCAAATGGAACCAGGCAATAATAATGTAAACTGGACTTTTAAACAAGGTAGAGGCTTAAAAGGAAAACTTGCTGTTGAAGATATTTCTAGAGATAGGAATGGTAAATATCACAAGACCATTATTATGCAAATACACGGTAGGTTAACCAATGAACAAAAAAAACTTATTGGTCAAAAAGACAATAATGCGCCTCCAATGTTAAAAATATATTGGCAAAATGGTAAAGTACGAGTAAAAACAAAAAAATTAATAAGCTTAAGTTTAACAGATACAGAAATTTTACATGACACAGCTTGGACAGATGATGAAGGACATACTTTTAAAGAAAATGTAGGTTTTGGCAAATTTACAATAGAAGTTAAAGTGTCTGATGGAGAAATGATAGTATCACTAAATAATAATGAATTTAAAGTATACAAAAATATTCATATGAAAAGATGGGGTGTTTTTGAAAACTATTTTAAAGCTGGTAATTATTTTCAATCAAGAGATGAAAACTCTTATGCTAAAGTTAAATATTATGAGTTAGAAATAACAGAGTAATAAATCAAATATAAAGTTGAAGTTACGTTTAAAACGTAGAGTTAGTTCTAGTTTTTGTTAGCACCAGTTCCTAGTTAGTCCTGGTGTTAACAAAACTATTAAAAATAGAAAAACACTCATTAAACTTAACTATTTTAGACGTCAATTTAAAGCCATTTAAAATTTTGAATTATGAAGTTAGATGTACAAACTACAAATGATAATAAGCAAATATTAAACTCAATAATTAGCAATATTAGAGATTTAATAAACTTAAAAAATTTGGAACCTGGGGATAAGTTACCCTCGGAACGTATGCTATCAGAAAAATTTGAAGTTAGTAGAAGTAACGTAAGAGATGCTATTCAAAAATTAGAATTTTATGGTTTACTAAAATCAATTCCACAAAGCGGAACATTTGTAGCTAAAATAGGTATTATTGCTTTAAACGGAATGATTGATGACATTTTAAGGTTAGAAAATCAAGACTTTAAATCTCTAGTAGAAACTAGAATTTTACTAGAATTAAAAACGGTTCGTTTAGCTGCATTAAGGAGAACAGAAGAGGATTTAATAAATATTAAGGCTGCTTTAGACGCTTATGAAGCTAAAGCTTTAAGTAATGAAGATGCGGTACAGGAAGATTTATTGTTTCACTTAGCAATTGCAAAAGCATGTGGCAATAGTACTATTAACACTTTTATGTTAACTATAACACCGCAGATAATTATAGATTTCGAAAAATACCACGTCTGTGATAAAGATCAAACAGTTAAAGGAATTAAAGAACATACAGCTATTTATGAAGCCATAAAAAAACAAGATCCAAAATTGGGTAAACAAAAAATGAAGGAACACTTCAATGCATTATATCAATATTGCTATAATATTAAATAAAAATGATAGTAAAGAGATACCTATTGCACGTAGTATCTTTTTATAAAAAAACATTAAGGAGGGAAGTAAAAATAATTAGAAAAGTAACAAATTACCATTGTTATTCATCTATTTATACATTCTATACACTCCTTTTATATATTAAAAAATATGAAAGTAAAAGGATTAAGATGGTGGGTAGTAGGACTTGTTGCTTTGGCTGCAGTTATTAATTATATAGACAGACAAGCCTTTGGTGCACTTTGGTCTGACATTGCCCAAGACTTATTCCCAGAAATGGATAAGGATGGACATAAAGTTATATTTGGTACAATATCTACGGTATTTATAATATCATATGCTAGTGGTCAAGCACTTTTTGGTAAAATTTTTGACTGGATAGGCACTAGAATTGGGTTTGCAATCTCTATTGGGGTTTGGTCCGTTGCAACTATGCTGCACGCCTTTGCTCAAGGAATGTTAAGCTTTTCTATTTTTAGATCAATATTAGGTTTAGCAGAAGCTGGTAACTGGCCAGGGGCGGCAAAAGCTAATGCAGAATGGTTTCCTACCAAAGAAAGAGCACTTGCACAAGGAGTTTTTAATTCAGGGGCAGCAATTGGTGGTATTATAGCTTATCCAGTAATTGGACTGTTATCTGCATACTTAGATTGGAAGTCAATATTTATAGTGGTAGGATTGCTTGGATTATTATGGTTATTACCTTGGTTATATATTGTTAAATCTGGACCAAAAACTCATCCTTGGCTAACAGATGACGAAAAAAAATACATCCTCTCTGGTCAAAAAAATCAAGATCTTGATGAAGATGGTAATCATGATGATGGCTATGTACCTGATACAGGAGAATTACTTAAGCATAAAGAAAGTTGGGGTGTAATAATTGCTTCGGCAGCACTTGATCCTATATGGTGGTTGTTTATAGTTTGGATTCCTATATATCTATCTGAAGTATTTGGTATGAATGTAAAAGAAATTGCATTTTCAGCTTGGGTTCCTTATGTAGGTGCAATGATTGGTGCATGGTATGGAGGTTTACTTGCCCAAAAGAAACTTAATTCTTCGTGGACTGTAGACAAGACTCGTAAGTATGTTATTACATTGGGATGTATCATAATGATTCCATGTTTTATTCTATTAAAATACCCTGGTGCACCTCAAATTTTAGGAGTTTTTGGAGTTGAGAAATCTGCTGCTTTAACAATGGCTGATCCACAAGTTAAAAAGATAATGGATAATGACGCATTTAAAGACTTAAAAGCGGATAAAAATTTTATTCAAGACATTGCTGGAAAAAATATTAATCAAATTAAATCTAACCCTACATTTAAGAAAGCATATCAATCTGCTGTTTGGAAAACACCAAAAGCAGAAGCAACAAAAGAAGAACGTTTATTGCCGAAATATGGAGCACCTACAGATTCTGGAATTGCAGCTCTTGCCTATTTATCAGAAATTAAT
This sequence comes from Cellulophaga sp., assembly GCF_039943695.1. Lineage (NCBI taxonomy): Bacteria > Pseudomonadati > Bacteroidota > Flavobacteriia > Flavobacteriales > Flavobacteriaceae > Cellulophaga > Cellulophaga sp. The sequence continues at coordinate 12,167 of NZ_JBDVAA010000012.1, forward strand.
AATGCTAGAAATACAGCAGCATTAATTGCAGTTGTAATTATGGCTATTTTGTTATTTGGATTTCAAATTGCAATTGGAAATATACAAACATTACCAAGTGATCTCTTTAGCGGAAAAATAGTAGGTACTCTTTCAGGCTTTTCTGGTATGGCAGCTAAACTTGGTGCAGCTGGGCTTACGCTATTAGTTACTTTTATCACTAAAGGTGGTAACTATACACCTGCATTTTTAATAGGTGGAGCATTAGCAATAATAGCATTATTAGCTGTTTGGATATTATGTCCTAAAATACAACCATTAAAACCTAAAAATTAATAATATTAAATATAAACATAGAAAAACAAATTAAATAAAAATTAAACACATAGAAATGAGTAAAAATAAAGGAAAAGTAGCAATTGTTACAGGAGCCACAGGCGGAATAGGTTTTGAAGTTGCAAAAAGATTGGGATCAGATGGATATACTGTTGTTTTAAATGGTATTGATGATACAGCAGGTGCTGATAGAGTAAATGAACTAACAAAACAAGGAATAACAGCTGAATATGTTGGTTTTGATGTAACAAAAGAAGATCTTGTAACAGATAACATAGTTAAAATTGGTGAGAAATATGGAAGAATAGACGTCCTAGTGAACAATGCTGGTGGTCTAGGTGGTAGATCTAGATTCGAAGAAATGACAACTGAATTTTACAGGTTTGTTATGGCTCTAAACTTAGACTCAGTTTTCTTTGCATCAAGAGCAGCTATACCTTACCTAAAAAAAGGAGAACACCCTTCTATCATCAATTATACCTCTAATGCAGGTTGGACCGCAGGAGGTCCTGGTGCAGGTATATATGGCACATCTAAAGCTGGCGTACACGCAATAACAAGAGCTTTAGCTAAAGATTTAGCAGAATACGGAATTAGAGTGAATGCAGTATCTCCTGGTACAATAGACACCCCATTTCATGCACAAATTAAATCTACAAAACCAGAAGTTTTTGCTTCATGGGCAAATAATATTATGTTAGGAAGATTAGGTCAGCCTGAAGATGTTGCTGGGGTTATTTCTTTTTTAGCTAGTAAAGATGCTTCATTCATAACCGCTGAAACGATACAAATAGGTGGCGGACAAGCATTAGGTATTTAGAAGAATAACTTAATATCACATAATGGGATAAAAAAAGGGCTAGAAACATCTGTTTTTAGCCCTTTAATTTGAATTAAAAAATTCTTAATCTTAAATCAGTTATGATTAATACATTAATATCAAGAATAAAATTAGAACAATATGTTAATCCACAGTATAACTAAACACTATCGAAGAAGATACTCCATTTTCAGAAAAATTAGCTATACCTTCTTTAACAGCTTTATTATTTAAAGTATTATACTCATCATCTGATATAAGAATCATAATTCCATCGCTTCCTGCAAAAGTATAACTTGAATAAGTAGTACCATTTAATTCAATATTATCCAATAGAGATCTATCTGAAAATCTAATTAATACTCTAGGTGCACTCCCAAAAGTTCCTGTAGTTCTAGGGCTAACAGTAGCAGAAGTAACTTCAAAAGTTGTTGGTAATGGTTCTGTTTTAAAAGTAATTTCCTTTTGTAATGTAGTACCATATTCTGTACTTCTTGCAATTACCTTAATTATATAATTTGTGTTAGGTGTCAACCCAGTAAATACATATCCTGAAGATGTAAGACCAACAGATTCTTCAGAATCATTTATATATACATCAGCTAAAACCCCACCTTCACCATCTATTGTCAATGATGACCATAAAATGCTAGCACTTTCTGTCTGAATATTACTTGAAGTTAAAGTGAAATCATTAGGAGAAGGTGCACTGTTTGTCTCTATTTCAATACTTTGAGTAGATATAGTTTCAAATTCATTAGATTTTGCAATTACTTTTACACTATATTTATTTGACGCATTCAAATTAGTGAACGTATAAGTAAATACATCTAAACCTGAAGCTATCATAACGTCATCTAAATAAACATCATATACAACTCCCTCACCTCCATCTATATTTGATTGTGTCCATTCAATTGTAAACTCTGTAGAAGTTACATCTTTAAAAGTAATTTCAACTAATGAAGGTACAGGTTTTACTAATGTTGTTATTTCTATACTTTCAGAAGATGTAGTTTGAAATTCATTTGATTTAGCTGTAATTTTAATATTATATATTGTCTCTGCATCTAAACCTTTAAAAACATAACTTAATGCATCAAGATCGGATACTACCAAAATATTATTTAGGTAAATATCATAAGAAACAGAATCACCACCTTCTATGATTGACGGAGTCCAGTTAAGTGTAAATTCAGAAGTTGTTATATCTTTAGATGTTACTACAAATTCTGAAGGAGATGGATTTATATTCGTCCTAAAAGTTCCCTTAGCCAATCCATTATTGTCATTTTTATCTTTTGCAACTACCTCAATATTGTATTCAGTATCTGCAGATAAATTTTCTAATATATAATTAGAAACAGTTAAATCTGCAACTTTTAATACTTGATCTACATATATATCATATGTAACTTTCTGTTTATTTGATACTGTCACGTCTTCCCAATCTAATTCAATAGAATTAACATTAGAAATAGCAGTAATTGTATAGTCTGTAAAAATTACTTCTTCAATTATTTCTTCAGTAACTTCTTCTTCATCATCGTCACTACAACTTAAAATTAAAAAAAAAGGGAAAACTAAAAATAGTACTTTAAATAATTTGATGTCTTTCATAAAAATTTTATATTTATTTGTTTGGCAAAAATAAATAAATGTAAGTAATATACTAATTATTTGTAAGATTAATTTTGTGATTAAAAAAGCTTCTTAATTATTAAATTACAACAACTAACATCTATTATTACCACCTAAGAACTAGTTATTCTGGTACTGTAAGTAGCTTATACAAATTTAATTATCTCAATTTTAGTTATACATCCGTATAACCAAACACAACAAAAGTCCTAGAAGTTAGCTTCTAGGACTTTTATTGTGTTTGGTATAATCTAATCAATGCTATAAAGTATTGTTTGTATAGCGCATACAAAGCAGTTTATAATTTGTAATCTTTGATTTTAGGGTATAAAAAAAGCCCTTATCGTTAGATAAGGGCTTCTCAAAAAAAAGGCGACGGCCTACTCTCCCACCTAGTGGCAGTACCATCGGCGCAGATGAGCTTAACTTCCCTGTTCGGAATGGAAAGGGGTGAGCCT
>NZ_JBDVAA010000013.1:0-5843 GCF_039943695.1 Cellulophaga sp.
ATATTAAAAAAGTCTCCTAAATGGAGGCTTTTTTAATGCTTAATATTTTAGATTTTAATTGTTCTTTTTATTGCCAAAAATGGCATGCATCATTAAGCGTAAACTGTATAAAAATAAACCCATAGCAGCTAAAGATAATATAAAGCCAAGTATAAGCACAGGTAAATATAAAGGGTGATTTTCATTTTTAAAAGCTTCGTATATAGCTCCAGGGCCAGAAAACATAAGTAATATTGTTAACCCAAAAAACTTAATGCTTTTGTAAAAAGAGTCAGACTGTGTTGTGGGCATATGTATAATGGTATTTATTAATTTATAGTAATTGTATATTCGTATGTTTCAGATAAATTAAAATATCCTAAGGCGTAATTGTCTTCATTTGTGATATTAATTATGTTGCCTCTAATAGTAGCTGGTGTTGTTTGAAATGGTCCTCCAGAGCTTTCTCCACTCTGAGCTAAAATTAAATCCATATAATTATAAAATTGTTCATCTGCGCCATTTAACTTTATAACAACTTCCTTGCCAGAAGATAGATCATCATAAAAATAAGAGAATTTAAATGTCTCTCCCTGAAAAAATTCATCTGAAGTGGTTAAAAATTCACCAAAATCTAAATCAAAAACATAAAAATCTTCTCTGCTAGCATCATCTGTAAAAGAAACAATTAGCTCTGTATCGTTTTCATCAAAAAGTGTAGCGTCTCCTTGTTCAACATTGTCAATAGCTACACTGGGTATTAGGGTTGTTTCTGCAGTATATGTATTGTTGTTGTAAACAACATTTAGTTGGTATGTTTTGTTAAACTCGGGAGTAAAGTTATTTGTTGTAGATTGATAATAGCCTGCGTTACCGTTGGAGGTAAATGGATATAAAGTACCAGAATTTAAATCTGTAATTGTAACATTTGCATCATTTACTGGTTTGTTTTCATTAGCAAAATAATCTGTTGTTAAGGATAATTTTACAAAGCCATCTGTTCTTACAGGAGATTCTGTAGTGTATACATCAAAACTAGCATCTATAACTAATTTTGGTTCTGTGCTTGGTACATCTATGTCTACAACATCCTCGCATCCAAAAAATAATAAAAGTGGTATAATGTATGCTAACTTTTTCATTATTATTAAAATTTAAAATTATAAGTTACAGATGGTACTATACCAAATATTGAGGTACGTAAGGCTTCATTGTTTCCAGTGTCTTCATTTCTGGAAAAATTAATAGAAGCAGCATTTTTACGGTTATAAACGTTGTATATGCCAAATACCCATTGTGCTTGTAATTTTCTGTTTTTATTTTTTCTAGGAGTTAGTGTGGCAGATATATCTAACCTATTGTAGCTTGGTAGACGTTGATTGTTACGGTCTCCATAAATAGGAATACTTAAGTCTTTGTACTCAAATTGCCCAATTGGGTAATTTGTAGGTTGCCCAGATTGGTATATTAAATTACTATTAAAGCTCCATTTGTCATTTATGTTATAACTTGCATTTATAGATAAATCGTGAGTTTTATCAAATGATGTGGTGTACCATTTACCATTGTTAATTCCTGTTTCATTAACTGTTCTAGGTGGAGTTTGTTGTTCGGACTTAGATAAAGTGTAGGATAGCCAGCCGTTTAATTTACCGCTATTTTTCTTAAACATAAATTCTAATCCGTAAGATCTCATTTTGCCATTTAAAATTACTTGCTCTATAGCATCATTAGCAATTAAATTTGCGCCATCTATATAATCTATTCTGTTTTTTGCATCTTTGTAATAAGCTTCAGTTTCTAAAGAGTAGCTATCGTTTTTAAAGTTTTTAAAGTAACCTATTGCGTACTGATCTAATATTTGTGGTTTTATATATTTTCCACTAGGAGACCATACATCTAAAGGAGTAGGGGAGCTGGTATTAGAAAGTAAATGTAGGTACTGAGCCATATGGTTGTAGCTGGCTTTTATAGAGTTGTTATTGTTTAAAGCATATGATAAGGCTAGTCTTGGTTCTAAATTGTTAAATGTGGTAATTTGTGCAGACCTTTTAAAACGTTCTTTCCCTATGGGTTCTGCACTCTCGTATATCTGAAAATCGGTATTAAAATTTACTGCTTGGTCGTTTTCATATATAAAAAGTTCATCTTGACCAAGTCTGGTAAAATGACTCCAACGTACGCCGTACTGTAGTGTTAAGTTGTTGGTGACTTTATGTTCTGCATCTATATAAGCGGCAAACTCGTTAGCATATTTGTCTGTTAATTTATTAGTTAGAATGCCAGAATCGCCTCGGTTTGGTTTTATTTCCCCAGGATTAAATCTGTAGTAAGTATTGTTTACTCCGTAATTTAACTTTATGTCATTAGAAATGTAATTTTTAAAATCGTATTTAAGATTAAAGTTTTGTATTCCAGAGTTCCATTTAAAGCCAACAAAATCTAGTTCTAATCCGTAAAAGTAGTCTGAGTAAATTAAGGATAAATTACTAAATAGTTTATCTGAGAATAAATGATTCCACCTTAAATTAATTACAGAGTTACCGTATGTATTTTCAAAACTATTAGCAATACTAAAAACATCTCTACCAAAGTAACCAGATAAGTATATGTTATTGTTTTTATTTATTTTGTAATTAAGTTTAGTGTTTAAATCGTAAAAATACGCCTTGTTGTCATTATCTAATAAGGGTAAAAACAAGTGAGCGTATGAGCTACGACCACCAATTAAAAAAGCACCTTTATCTTTTTTTAATGGGCCTTCTAGTAGCAACCTGCTAGATACTATACCGATACCACCATTAGCTTTAAATTTTTTGCTATTTCCTTCTTTTTGATAAATATCTAGTACAGATGAAATTCTGCCTCCATATTTTGCTGGTATGCCACCTTTGTATAGCTTTAAATCTTTTATGGCATCAGGATTAAAAACGGAAAAGAAACCAAATAAATGTGATGAGTTGTAAATAGTAGCTTCATCTAATAAGATTAAATTTTGATCTACAGATCCACCACGTACATTAAATCCAGATGCTCCTTCGCCACCACTAGTAACTCCAGGTAGTAGTAAAATTGATTTTAGCACATCTGCCTCTCCCAAAATTGCGGGTATTTTTTTTATACTGCTAGATGAGAGCGAGTTTACACTCATTTGTGGTTTTCTAATACTAATTTTTTCAATGTCTTCAGTAAGTATAACTTCGTTTAACTGCTCAACGGCTTCATTAAGTTGAAGATTTAATGTAGTGTCTTTGGTTAAATTTATTTCTTTTTTAATGTCATTAAAACCAATATAGCTTACAATTATTGTGTAGTTTCCTTTAGGTAAAGTTAAGGAGTAAAACCCGTATTCATTAGTAATAACTCCTGTTTGTAATTCTGGTACTGCTATAGATACGCCAATTAGTGTTTCATTACTAGAGGCTTCTGTAATGGTTCCAAATAACGTAATTTTTTCTTGAGCTTTAGTTGCTGTAAATGCGAACAAAAATATTAAAAAGCAGACAATGGGTCTGTGCATAGTTGGTGTGGTTTTTTGTAAAAATAGCCACTTTTGTTGCTAGAATATAATAGTTAACATTTATTTAAAACAAAAAAAGCCTATTCGTTGTTAACGAATAGGCTTTTGTATGATAATAAATATATTAAATACTACTAATAATAGTGTTTAACGTATTACTAGGTCTCATAGCTTTGGCTAAAATCTCTTGGTTAGGTAAGTAGTAACCTTCTATATCTACACTAGATCCTTGAGCGTTAATTAACTCTTCGTTTATTTTGCTTTCATTATCTTTTAATGAAGTGTAAACGTCTTTAAATTTAGCTTGCAGTGTAGGGCTCTTAGTTTGGTTAGCTAATGCTTCTGCCCAGTATAGTGTTAAGTAAAAGTGAGAACCTCTATTGTCTATTTCATTTACTTTTCTAGATGGAGATTTATCGTTTAATAAAAACTTTTCTGTAGCATCACCTAAAGCTTCGGCTAAAACAAGTGTGTCTTTATTATTAGATTTTTCAGCTTCGTGTTCTAAAGAAACTTCTAAGGCTAAAAATTCACCTAATGAATCCCAACGTAAATGACCTTCTTCTGTAAATTGCTCTACGTGTTTTGGGGCAGATCCACCAGCACCAGTTTCAAACAAACCACCACCATTCATTAAAGGTACAATAGATAGCATTTTTGCGCTTGTACCAACTTCTAAAATTGGGAATAAATCTGTTAAGTAATCTCTAAGTACATTACCAGAAACCGAAATAGTGTCCTTACCGTCTTTAATTCTGGCAAGTGTGTATTCTGTTGCTTTTAAAGGAGAAAGAATTAAAATTTCTAGGCCAGAAGTGTCGTGATTAGGTAAATAAGCTTTTACTTTTTTAATTAATTCTGCATCGTGAGCTCTGTCTTCATCTAACCAAAAAACAGCAGGTGTATTAGTTGCTCTAGCTCTAGATACTGCTAATTTAACCCAGTCCTGAATAGGAGCATCTTTAACCTGGCACATTCTCCAGATATCGCCAGCTTCTACATTGTGCTCTACAAGCACCGTACCGCTAGCATCTATAACTTGTACTTTTCCGTTGTTTGCAATTTCAAATGTTTTATCATGAGATCCGTATTCTTCTGCTTTTTGAGCCATTAAACCAACGTTAGGGACTGTACCCATTGTTGTAGGATCAAAAGCGCCGTGTTTTTTACAGAAGTCTATAGTAGCAGAATAAATTTCTGCATAACTACTGTCAGGTATAACGGCTAAAGTGTCTTGTGCTTTTCCTTCTGCATTCCACATTTGTCCAGAGTTACGTATCATTGCAGGCATAGAAGCGTCAATAATAACATCACTAGGTACGTGAAGGTTTGTTATTCCCTTATCAGAATTAACCATTGCTAAATCTGGACCATTTTCTATAGTCTTTTCAATTTCAGCTTTAATTTCAGCACCATTAGATATTTTATCTAATTTATTTAATAAACTTTCTAAGCCGTTGTTTGCGCTTATTCCGTTTTCTTCAAAAACTTTACCGTACTTTTTAAATACATCAGCAAAGAAAACTTCTACAGCGTGACCAAAAATGATTGGATCAGAAACTTTCATCATAGTTGCTTTCATATGTAAAGAAAACAATATGCCAGCATCTTTAGCTTCTTTCATTTGTTCTTGTAAAAAAGCTAAAAGAGCCTTGTTGCTCATTACTGTTGCGTCTATAATTTCGCCATCTAGTAAAGAAATTTTTTCTTTCAATACATCTTTAGAGCCATCTTCTTTTACTAAAACAATGCTAACATCTGTTGCTTTATCTAGTGTGATAGATTTTTCATTAGCTTTAAAATCTCCTGATGACATAGTGGCAACTTGAGATTTAGAATCTGGGCTCCAAGGTCCCATAGAGTGTGGGTTTGCTTTTGCGTAATTTTTAACAGCTTTAGGAGCTCTACGGTCAGAGTTACCCTCACGTAATACTGGATTTACTGCACTACCTTTAATTTTGTCAAAACGACCTTTAATTTCTTTTTCTTTAGCGTCTTTAGGATCGTCTGGGTAACTAGGAATAGCGTAACCTTTAGATTGTAATTCTGCAATGGCTTCTTTAAGTTGAGGAATAGAAGCGCTAATGTTTGGTAATTTTATAATGTTAGCCTCTGGGCTTTTTGCCAATTCTCCTAGTTGAGCTAAAGCATCTTCAAATTGTTGCTCTTTAGATAAATAATCTGGAAAAACAGCTAATATACGAGCTGCTAAAGAGATGTCTTTTGTTTCCATTTCTATACCTGTAGTTTTGGTAAAAGCTTGTACAATTGGTAAGAAAGATTGAGTTGCTAAAGCAGGAGCTTCATCAGTTTTTGTATATATTATTTTTGGCATATTATATTG
>NZ_JBDVAA010000014.1:0-72510 GCF_039943695.1 Cellulophaga sp.
TTTTAGTATCTAAAGCAATCCCGTCAGAATTTACAGAATTTGTCCATTTTTTATCATCAAAAGTTAAAAAGCTAACTTCTGCCTCGGTAGAAGAGTGATTGTCTAAAACTCTAGTAAATTTCTCAGTATTTAAATCTAAAATTACGAGTCCAGAATTACCAGAATCTGTAAAGTAAATTTTGTTATTCTTTTTATCTAGTCGTAAATCATTAATATAAGAATTAGCGTGATAAGTGCCTTTATCCAAAATGTAAGTATGCTCTAATGTTTTGGAGTCTATATTAAATACAAAGATCCTAGGTGCATCTAGTACTTCTTGAAAAAGAGGACTTCTGGTATCTAAAACATAAATAAGATTGTCATAAACAACTACGGATTGCACACCAACAAATTTAGTAGCTTCTACTGTATCTCCAATTTCCCAAGAGTTCCACTCTTCGTTAGGAAAAGGCGAGTTAGAACCATTTGTTACTTCTACTACAGAATTATGGACTCCTTTCCTCCATCTAGGAAAATTTACAAAAACACGCCCATTGTTGCTTACAGTTACGCCAGTTACTTGCTGCCCTTTAAAAGTTGCTATTTGAGTAACTTTTGATATACTAGCCTCTGTTTTATTAACATTGGATTTTACTTTGTCTTTTGGTTTCTCTTTACACGCAATAAATAAAATACTAATTGCAATTATGTAGCTTAATTTTTTCATTGTTTAAGATTGTAATAATTCGGTTAATACTTGCTTGTACACACTTACAGGTTGTGCGCCGGTTAATGCACTTTTACGATTAAAAACAACTGTTGGTACAGAGTTTACACCTAAACTTTTCCAATAATCTTCTTCAGATCTAACTTTGGTTCTTAGTTCTTCATTATCTAATAAAGCAAAAGCTTCTGTAGTATTTAAACCAACAGTTTCAAGTTCTTTTTTTAGAATATCCCTGTTAGATACATCTTTGCGTTCACCAAAAAAAGCATTCATTAAACGCATTTTTAGCGCTGTTTGTTTGCCTTGTTTTTTAGCGTAGTCTAATAAAACGTGTGCGTCAAACGTATTTGCCATACGCATACCATTAAAATAATCAAACTTAAAATTAAGTTCAGCGCCAAAATCTGTCATACGCTCCTGTGACTCTTGTTGCTGTTCTGGAGTAGAACCATATTTTTCTGTAATATGTTCTTCTACATCCTGGCCTTCAGCAGGCATATTTGGGTTTAACTCAAACGGTTGCCATTCTAGCTCTATCTTATCTTCTATTTTAAGTTCATTTATGGCTTGTTCTAAGCGTTTGTAACCAATGGCGCACCAAGGACAAACAACATCAGAAACAACATCAATCTTTATTTTTTTATTCATAATTTAAAATGTAACTAGTTCACTAATTTGTAATTCTCCTTGTACATTGCTGTAGTTTTTTACATCTGCTGCAAAGTTTTCAGAATGCGGACCAAAAGATGCTTTAAAAGAAGCAATATCATCAAACTTTAAATGTGCAATAGCTACATAAGGAGCAGGTTCACCGGGAACTCTACTGGCTATTCCTAAGTCTAATTCTAATCCTTTTAATGCACTACCAAGAGCGTCTACTATCATTGGTAAATGTTTAGTTTTATAATACTCAGTATTAAACTTAACGTCTTTACCATTAGGGTACATTACAGATACTTTTATCATAACTTATTTGTAAAATTTTATATTATTATACACACAGAAATAGTACTCTTATAAAATTACAAATTGTAAATCTCTATACATACTTATTTGTGTTTTGTTTGAGTTAAAAAAAATAACCTTCCGCGGGGGCACGGAAGGTTAAATACCGCTATCTTCTTCATAGCAAATCTACATATTGCGGTAATTTTTTATTTTTTAGACCAAGCAAATTTTTTGAATGCATCATCTACCGGAGTATTAGCAATATGATTTGTGTAGTTACTAATTACTTTTTGAGACAGACCTAAAATAATTTCTAATACTTGTTGCTCGCCGTATCCAGCAGCATAAAAAGCTTCTAAATCTTCTTTAGAAACATTACCACGGTTACGTGTTATAGCTAAAGTCATTGTACGTAAAGCTTCTAATTTAGCATCAGCAAGAGGAGTTTCATCGCGTAGAGCATCAATAATAGCATCATCAACCTTCATCATTTTTGCTATACCTGTATGTGCAGGAACACAGTAATGACAAGCGTGTTCTACGTTAATTGTTTGCCATACAACAGTAAGTTCATCATTATTAAAAGATGTCTCTGTAAATAATTGGTGTAACTCTTGGTAGGCTTTTAGTAGGCCAGGAGCAGCTGCTAAAACACCGTGTAAACCAGGAATCATTCCGTATGCTTTGTTAGATGCCTCTAGTAATGGTTTTGCTGCTTCTGGTGCAGATTCCATATTGTGTACTTTTAAAGTTGTCATAATTGTTAAATTTTATGTTATTAATTTTTATTTTAAATTTATATCTAAGCATTCGCTTAGTTATGTGATAAAAAAAACGTTACAGGTTTGTAAATGTAACTTCTATTATATTTTCTAATTGTTTTTTTGTAAACACTTTAGATGAGATAGATAATCCTAAAAGAGTATTCATTAGATAATCTGCTTGCTCTTGTATTAAAGTATTTTTCTTTTTGTCGTCCTGTTTTAAATTACTTACAAATAAATCTCTTATTTCATTTGCAAATTTTTTGAGTTCTGTCATTACTTCAGGTTCCGCGTCTTGTTTAATCTCATTAACAGTATTAGTTACTAAGCAACCTTTGCGCAAATTACCTTCTGATGAAAACTCAATAAAATCATAAAAATATTGCTTAAGACCAATAACGCCGTTGTTAGATGTTCTTAGCTTCTCTTTAATGGTATTTATTTGAGTTTTATAATATTGTACACTTTCTAAAAACACTCCTTGTTTATTTTTAAAACTAGAGTAAATAGAGAATTGGTTAATACCCATTTCTTTTTCTAACATACGAACAGAAGTAGCCTCATAGCCATTACGCCAGAAAAGACCCATTGCTTTTTTTATTACTTCTTCTTCGTTGTATTGTTTTTTACGTGCCATTATTAAATAACTACAGCACAAAACTAAGCACTTGCTTTGTTATTAAAAAATATTTAAGATTATTTAACACAAAATCAAGATAAAGGATTGTTTAAAAGCTTTAATTATCATTGTAAACAGGTTTTATTATTGGTATTTCTTTAATAAAACAGTTTGTAGTGTCTTGCTTTTTTAAAAATAGAGGTGTAAAGTTTTTTAATTTACTTGTAAGTTGTTTTTTAGTAATTGTTGTATTGTATGAGGTAAAGTAGAATAGGTGAGTTGTATCTTTTAAATTAATTCTGGGTCCCATAATAAGTTTTAGCCCAGATTCAATTTTTTTATTTTGTAGTTCTGTTTCTGAAAAAATAATTTTTCCTGACTGTAGGCTGTCTAGCTCGCTTATTTTTTGCTCTTTAGATTTAAAAGCAGAAATATAGTTTTTTCTTGTATTTATTAAATTGGCTAATTGTTCTTTTTCTTTTTGGTTGTAATAATAGCTAGAGTAGGTGATATAACTTGTTTTTTCCTTTGTATTAACAATGTTTTTAATAAAGAAATTAGTCTTACTAGTTGTTAAAATAACTTTACAGCCCAGGGAGTCTCTATTTTCTAAAAAATTATTTAACTCATTAGTTATTTCAGTGTTTTTACTAATTACAGTCTGAAAATCATAACTATCAAAAACATCATAGTTTAAATTGGGTTTAATTATAGCTTCTACATTACTAGTATCATTGGTATAAATAAACAAACTACTATTTTTAGAGGTAACACTATCTGTATAGCGCCTAAGTGCCATAACTGCTTTGTTGTAGTTATCTATAGACTCATTTACTTCAGACTCGTCTCCTCCGTAATGAATGTTTTGAAATTCTTTATTTTGTTTGTAATTCTGAATAATTCCAGGTCCAAACCATTGGAATAAATAGAATAATATTACACCACCAATTATTGCAGTTTTTAATAAGAGGTATTTTGTATTGTCTTTATTTTGGTTTTCCTGTTGCATATTACTTTTTTAATATACCCCAAAGATAACCCGCATCTAAAGCAATAAAACCACTGATTACAGCTAAATTTAATATCCGTAAAACAGGTTAATAATATAAATGTAACGCTTTAGTTTTTTTAAAAAGTACCTACAATACCAATTTGACTACCAGAAAATTTTAAATTCCAAGTAACTAGTTTTGGTTTAATTGGGTAGTCATATAACTTTTCTTTAAACAAAAATTTATCAATACCATCTACAACAAAAATGCTAAAAGCAGCACCAAAGGCAACATCACTTAGCCAATGAGATCCATTGACCATTCTAGAAATTGCTGGCACACTACCAACAGTATAAATACCAATTTTTGCCCAAGTATTATCAAACTGTTTAGCAACAGAATGTGCTACCGTCATCCCTAAAACGGTATGTCCAGATGGAAAAGAAAAGTATTCTTCTGTACCCTCAAAAGGTTTAAAAGTATATGGGTCTTTACCAGAATATGGCCTTGCACGCCCAAAAGCAGAACGTGCCATAATTTGTAAATATCCAGCAGTAATAGAAGATGATATTATTAAAACACCTGTTTTACGTACTTGTTCGTTTTTAGTAAATAAGCCAACACCATAAACACCTGCATTTAACGCAAAATAGTATTGTGGCTTGGCAAAGTAAAAACCAAATTCTTTTACAGCGTGTGGTAAGTGTGGTTCTTGATTTATAAAAAAATCGCTTGTTTGTCTGTCGGCAGCAGAGATAATAGCAGTACCAACAAATAAACTACCAAACTTTGCAAAATCTTTACCTTTCCAATGTAACGGTCTAGTAACAGAGTGTTTTATACCTCTCCAAGATGAGTTAGCATCATACTTAAATGTTTTCCAAATAGTAGTACTATCTGTAGGTTTGTTTAGCTGTTGTGCAAAGCTATTTATAGAACAAAAAAGTAATAGTAGTATAAAACCTAATCGCATAACTTGTGGTGTGTATTAGTTAATAATACTAATTTGTACTTATTAATTTAAGACAGTAATAAGCAAGATTAGTATAGGATTTAGCTGGCGAAATTAGCACTATAAATCTACAGTAACAACGTAATTTAGCTAATTTATTATGTATTTAAAGTCTTTTATATTTTTTAAGCCTCTAATTTAAATAGTAAAAGCTCTTCAGTATCATTGGGTAGGGTTGTGGTCCCCACTAGTTTTAAATCTAATTTTAACAGCAAATTTTGAGATCCTAAATTATCTTTAGTGGTTATAGCACTAATTGTTTTAAGATTAAATATATTAAATGCTGCTTCTTTTAAATTTTTACTAGATTCATATGCATATCCTTTTTTTTCGTATTTAGGTAAAAAGGCAAAACCTATATCTATGCCATCCAAGCCGTCTCTGTTGTATAAACCACAAGAACCAATTTTAATATTATCTTCTTTTCTAATAACAGTATAGTTAGAGAACCCCAATTGGTGTAGCTGAGGTAACATTTTCTCTTTTATATACGTTTTAGCATCAGTAATATTGCTAATATTACGGTCACCAATATAGTGTAACCATTTAGGGGAATTTAAAAGTTGAAAAATAAATTCGGCATCTTCTTCTGTGGTAGGCTTAATGTATAGTCTATCTGTTTCAAATGCCTTGTAGTTTTTCATTTTTAAAACAATAAATTACAATTGATTAGTTTTCTCAAAATATTTATTCAATACAAGAAGAGATATTAGATCTTCTCTTTTTTTATTTTTAAATTTTTGCACGTAAGCATTTGCATTTTTTACAATTTCTTGTGCCTTATCTGGGTTATGTATATAAAATTGCAGTTTTTCTTCTAAATCAGAATAATCTTCTTTTATGGCAACATAATGGTAGTCTGGCACAAGCGAACCTTCCATAAACCAAGTCTCAAACTTAGCTTTAGGCATAACAGCTAAGGAACCAGATGACATAACCCATTTAAGGTTACTAGCTACATCATTGCCTTCTAAACATAATATAAACTTATAGTGTAAATGTTCTGAAATTGTTAAACGTTCCACTTTCCATTTAGGAATACATCTTCTGGTATTCACCATGCCAATATCACACATAGGGTGGTCAAAATACATTTCCAAAAACTTAAGTCTATTTGTATGCTTTTCAAATATTTGACCACGACTAACTAAAATATTTTTCTTTTTAGCAAAGGGTATGTTATCATTTTTAACAAACATAAAGTGTCTAACCTTATTCCATTTAAGTAAAATAGAATTCTGGTTATTGTCACTAACTGGTCTACTTTTAACAAAGGCAGGTTGTTTTGGTATGTGAGTTATATCTCCAAAAAGAAACTTACCTGTAAGAGTTTGCTTAAAATATCTGGTATATTCAAATGCATCAAAATAATATTCTTTATATCCTTTTTTTAATACTAATTCTGATAGTTTTTTAATGTTTAAAGGTAAATCTTTATTAGTCTCAAGCTTATTATAGTAGTTTACTCTAGCATTAATTTCTTCAATTTCATCACTACTTAAATCGTTAATACTATTTAATTTTTTTTGTAGCTTTTTTTGATAAAAACTTAAAGGCATAAGCTGTCTTAAATAGTTTTTTCCATAGTATTTTATTTTACTATTTTTATGTTTATAAGACAACCTTTTTAATTCCATTAGTTTAAATTTAGTTAAAGACAACTTAAATGTACTAGTAATAATACCAGATAATTTTACAAATATAAAAGACTAGTTTTATATAGGGTTATAAATTAATACAAACCATACATAAACTTTTATTACAGTAATTTTGATTTAATGTTTTATCGTTAAACCAGTGCTCCGTTAGCGCCAATCACTTGTCCAGATATCCATTTAGAGTCATCACTCGCTAAAAATAACACAACTCTAGCTATGTCTATGGGTTTGGCTAGTCTGTTAAAGGCATTCATACTACTTAATTTATCTATTTGTTCTTCAGATTTACCTGTTAAAAATAACTCGGTTTCTGTTGCTCCTGGGGCAATTGCATTAACAGAAATACCTCTGCCAATTTCTTTAGCAAATACTCGTGTCATTTGTTCTACAGCTGCTTTTGTAGCAGAGTAGAGTGCATAGGTAGGTAACATTAATTTAGTGGTGCTTGAAGAAAAGTTTATTATAATTCCATTATCAGAGAGTTTACTATCTGCTTGTTGTAAAGTATTAAATATGCCTTTTACATTTACATTAAATTGAGTATTGAAATCTTCTTGAGAATTATCTTTCAGTTCTTTAGAAATCATAGTACCAGCATTATTAATTAATACATCTATTTTTCCAAAGGCTTCTAAAGATTTATCAAACAACTCTGTAACTGCTTTTTTATCGCTTACATCTGCCTTAATCACAATTGCTTCCCCGCCATTATCTTTAATAGTAGTTGCTGTATTGTTAGCTTCTTTTTCACTATTAGAATGGTTTATAATTACTTTAGCTCCATTTTCTGCTAATAAAATAGCAACTTCTTTACCAATTCCTTTAGAAGATCCGGTTACAATAATTACTTTGTTATTTAGTTTTTTCATAATAATTTATTTTAAGGCTATAAGTTTATCTGCTACTAGTTTTAAATTATTCTCGTTTATTTCTGGTTTATCTGCAAGCGGATACAATTGCGCTCCAGGTCTGTTTATAAATGCGCCTCTCCAATTTGCCCATAAAGCACCAGCAATGTCCCATCCGTGTGCAGCAATTAACATACATTCTTGTGGTTTAACTTTCATTTTGCGTGCAGCCCAATCGTATGCATCTGTATGTGGTTTAAATTTTCCAATATCCTCAATACTTAATCTGTCATCAAAATACGAAGTTAAACCAGCGTTTTTAAATTGAGTTTCAACTCCTATATTTGAAGAGTTTGTAAAAGAAACTAGGGTATAACCAGCATTACGTAACCTTTCTAGCGATTCTTTTACCTCTGGATGAGCAGGTAAAGATCTAATTGGAGTTAAAATAGCCTTTTTTGCTTCATCTGATGTTAGTTTAATATTGTTATTTGCAGCTACCATTTCTAAAGCAGCTGCTCCTATAATACCAAAATCATTATATTGCCTGCCAACGGTACTAACTAATGAGTATTGTAACATTGTTGTAAACCATAGTTTAAGTAAATCCTTTTTACCTCCTAAAGCTTCACCAACACTATTTTTCATAGCGGTTAAGTCTAATAATGTTTCGTTTACATCAAAAAATAAAACTTTAGGTTTTACGTCACTATAAGTAATTATTTTATTTGCTGAAGAAGCAAAATTCAAATTAGGAATAGTTGCCGCACCTATACCAGCTGCTGTAGCTTTTTTAATAAAATTTCTTCTGTTTTTTGTCATAATTGGGGTTTTAAATAAAAACATTCTATATAGTATGTTTTTGGGTAAAAAAATTAATTTTTTATTTGGTTTAAGTACAATTTAAGGCCCTTAATATATTCGTTTAAAATAGCGTCATCATTATATAATTTTCTAATACCTCTAATACCTTCAAAAGCACTAATTAAATAAATAGCTACGGCAGTAGAGTCTATATTGGTATTTATAGATTTTTCATTTTTACCTCTTTCAATTACATTTACTAAGGCTGTTTTCCATTCTTCAATTATACTTTTTAATGCCTGTTGGTATGCAATTTCTGTGTTTCCTATTTCATTAATAAGATTGTTCATTGGGCAACCATTTTGCTTGTCAATAAAGGGAAAAGACTTTAAACGATTAATAAAAACTGTCTCTAAAATTTTAAAGGCATTACCAGAGTTTAGCAATGGAGCTATCATACCATCTACAACTCTTTTTTTTACTTTAAGGCTAATAACAGCAGTACCTAATTCTTTTTTGTTTTTATAATGATGATAAAAAGCACCTTTACTCAAGGTAGTCTCTTTCATTATTTTGTCTATACTAGTTGTTTTAAAACCATCTTTATAAAACAAATTAAAAGCCTTGTCTATTATAAGTTGTTTAGTAATTTCTGATTTTAATTCTTGTTGCATACTGCAAATGTAATAAAAAATACTAACCCGAATGTTTTTGGTTTTGTAGATAGATGAAGAAAAAAGGCTATAGTTTTAATTAGGTATACAAATCAACCTTACTAATAATAGCATTTTTTACAGTTACGCTTATTGTAGGGTAATTTACGTTATGTGTTGACTTTAAAGTTAACTCAAAATGTATAGACTCTAAAGTTAATTCAAAATCTAAGGCTTTGGCGTTATTAGCGTAAATGGCAGAGAGATAAAACTCATTTTCCCAATTTTTTAATTCTTCTTTTTTTGAAAAACCTTGAGTGTTTATTTCTTCTTCAATTTTTAAAAAGTAATCGTTTTTTCCAGTTTTGCACTAATTCAGATATAAAACTCAACTGGTTATTATATGGGCTATTGGTATTACCATTAATAAAAAGAGATGTTGCAAACTCATCTCCGTTATTATTAACTAAACAAGTGTCTCCAATCCAATAATAGGTTTTAAGAGAATTATTATTATTTATTCTTTGGCTAGTAAAATTACCTAAATAAGGGTGGTTAAAAACTTTTTTACGGCCAAAAATAAGATCAATTAATCCCATTTAATTATCAATTTTCTTTTGATTATATTTTCTTTTCCTTTTAATTAATTTGTACCTAAAATCATCGTAAAACAAACTAATTAATAAAATAGCTGAAGCAATAATAAGCGTATTTAATTTAAAATTTAATTTAGAGAAAAAGAAACCACCAATAAGTCCGCCTCCAAAAAAGAATAAAATAATATAAACTCTTAGTTTTATAGTAGATTTTAGGTTTTGCTTATGTGGTGCAGATTTTATAAAAAATAACTGAGAAATTTCTATTCCTAAGTCTGTAAAAAGACCTGTTAAATGTGTAGTTCTAACTATGGCATTAGATATTTTAGTAACATAAGAGTTTTGTAATCCCATTGCAAAAAGTAATAAGCAGGCAATAGTATTGGGGTATTTTATCTCTATAAAATTGCTAAAAAGGGCAATAGAAATTAAAATTAAAGACTCTATAACTGTAGGAATTACAAAAACATTTAGTTTTTTATTTACTCTGTATTTTTCAATAAGAAAGCTAGAGGTAAATGAGCCAAACAGAAACGAGAAAATATATAAAAAGTAAATAGTTCCTTTCCAAAAATTAAAATTAGTAAGGTCGTTTATAAATAGCGCAAAGTGCCCAGTAACATTTGTTGTTAATTGTTTAAATTGTAAAAAACCAGAAACATTTACCATACCAGCAACTAATGACAGTACTGTTGCAATTTGTAAGTTATGTTTATAGGTTCTGTTTTTGTTCTGGTGTCTAAACATTAAATTTTACTTAGTGAACTACAGTGATAAATAGTGTTATAAAACAAACTATTTTATGCCACTAATTTACTAAATACATACAGTATAATACTACTATAAACATTAAAAAGCAAAGAACCTTAATAACTAGTTTTTTGCTTTTAAAAGTACATTATATAATTTTTATTTAGCATACGCTCCAGAGGAGTAAGTTAACTCATAACTGTGAGTGTAAATTTCAAAAACAATTTCAAAGGGATAAACTGGTTTTTAGAAAAATATATCCGGTAGTACCGCCAAAGGTAGAGTACGGGTTAACAACTAGAGGAAAATCCTTAGAACAAATTTTAAGGAGTCTAGACCAATGGGGTTTAAAAGATTATACAGGGCTTAAAGGGTAGGTGTAAAATTAAATTAGTTGCGCAGCAATATGTTTTAGTAAAAATGTTTCGCGTTCTATAGACATACCTTTTTTAGTGCTAGTAGCCATTGTGTTTTCATTGTGTTTAATAGCATCAAAAATGTTAACCCATTTTGCAGACATACCGTTTGTAATCTCATAAGATTCCATTTTAGAAGCACCCAACTCTTGGTTAACAGTACAAGTGTAACAATATGATATCATGTGCTGAATATCATAATCTGGCTTGTGCCAAGGTCTGTATTCTTCATAAGCACCAAAAGGCTTAATATCTGTAATGTCTTTGGCTCCAGTTTCTTCAACAAGCTCACGAATCATACCAATTACGTGGTCTTCATCCTTATCTAAGCCACCACCAGGTAAACTATAATCTTCGTATCTTTCTGTGTATAGTAATAAAATATTAGCTCCTTTAATAGCAATACTTCTGGTAGCTAACCTAGTAAAAACAGATTTGTTATCTAGTGTTTTAATGTCTGGGTGGTAATGCGTTTTTAAAACTTGCATGCAGTAATTCTAATTTTTACAAAGGTAAGGCAACCTGCTATTTGGTCTAGGTAATTGTGCAGTAAAAACTCTTTTATTTAAATTTTTAGTAAGACTATTTACTATTATTTTTTTCAATAATTTTAATAATTCTGTTGTATGATATTTCAGATAAGTTCCAGTTGTAGCCACTAAAATCTGTTGTATTTGTAAACTGTACAACAACGGCATCTATATTTTTATGGTACTCTGCAATACTTTGGTAACCCGGTATAAGACCAGTATGGTTGTATTTGTATATTGATGCGTAAATTTCATTTTCGGTACCAGTAAATAAGCTGCCATTATTTAAAGCACGTAAAAATATACCAAGATCTTCTGCAGTAGCAATCATAGAGCCATAATTTGTAGTTTTTATATCATTATTTATGCCTACGTAATAACCACTCATTAGGTTATCTATAGGAACATCTTTTAAAGATGCATAAGTATTTTTAAGCGCTAACGGATTTAAAACAACCTCCTTTATATAGTTAAACTTACTTTTGCCCGCTGTTTTATCAATAAGCATAGAAAGTAGCAAGTAATTAGTGTTGCTATACTCATAATCTGTATTGGGTTTAAAGCTTGCAGGTAAACCTTTTACTAACTCAAGAGCTTCTTCAGCATTTTGTGTAGGGTTGTTCCAAAAGTTAGGAGTATTGGTATAATTAGGAATACCACTACGGTGTTGCACCATCATTTTTACAGTAATTTTATCTGCATATTCAATTTTACCATTAAGTTCAGGAAAATAATACGCTAAGCTTTTATTTAAGTCTAGTTTATTTTTGCCAATAAGTTTGGTAATGGCAACAGCAGTGTACAATTTGTCTATGCTAGCAATTTTAAAAAAAGCATTTGGTTTAGCAGTAATTTTTTGTTCTGTATTATGCCAGCCCTCGGCATAAAAAGCAGGTGGTTTACCAGCAACATCTACGTATAGTATAACACCATCAAAACCATAATTAATAGTTTGGTTTAATTGCTCTTGTATAGTGTTTGGTACAGGTTTAAGCCAAGCGGTTACAATGGGCCAAGGCACATAAAATAAAGATACAACTGTAGAGACAAGTAGTAGTACTCTAAAAATATTTTTTTTGCTCATTAGTTACATTTTAACTGTGCATAAACAACCAATATATAATTTTAGCAACTAGTAAGGTTAAAATTATGCCTCCAGGAGCAAAAATATAATTATACCATTTTACTTTTTCTTTAGTGTTTTTCATAATGTAGTATGCTTATTTTTAACTAAGTATGCGTTTAATAGCTAAGATAAAAAAAATACAAATTAACACCCAATAAGTACCATTTATAAAGTTATAGCATACAATTACACATATCCGTAATTCTACATTAAAAAAAAGTTTTACATTGTAAGAAAATTAAGCGCTAAAAACAGAAATGTGCGTTTATTACACCAATATGGGTGAATAAACGCAATGAATTGCGTTTATTTATAGTTGTGCATAATTTACCAAAACCCGAAAAAAATTGACATTTAAGGAAGTTTATAATCTGACAACTAAATATTATCCATCTGAAATTGATATTTCGGACGGAAAAACTGTTGTAAAAGATGGCGGAAATTTCAAAACGTTATCGGAATCGTGGGACAACGCAGAATTGAAAACGGAAAATGAATCTGAATTTATAAAACTAATGGTTTGGGGAATTTTTTGTGCATATCATAAAAAGGCGATTGAAAATTTTCTTAACGGAGAAAAGACAGTTTCTTTGACTGAATTGGATATGGAATATTTGAAATACAAGTTTGAGGAAAGCCTACTCGATACAGAATTTGAAAATTACGCTGAATTGAGAACGGAATATAAAACTGAATAAAAAACTATGCACAACACCGTATAAAAATAATTGCGGTTTAGTGCTAAAACAAAGGTAGTTGCGTATTTGCTACATCTGATTTTCCTGCGGAAAATCCTCGCACGCAAACCCGCAACTATTCTTATACATACACGTTATGCATAATGTCGAAGACCGAACCTAAATGAAAAAAGAACTAAATAACAAATACGAAATTAGGTTAGACTTTAAAAGGGAAACCGAAAACCCAAGCAGACTTTTTAGAGCTTTTGCTGAAATGATTGAAAGCGTAAATAATTTAGACTTCTTATTAGCAGAAACAGTAAATACTTCTGTAAAATCTAAAATAGTATTAGATGATATTGAAAAAGGGTCTATAATTGGTCGTTTTTGGAGTGCTTTGACAATTAATGAAGATAGTAAACTTGATAACTCACCAGACAAAAAAGAAATAGAGGAATATATTGAAGAATCAAGAGCAGAATCTTTAAAATTTATTTCAGAACAGAAATCTTCAATTGATGACCTTGATAAATTAGCTAATAATTTAAAAAAAATTGCTGAAGAAAAATCATTATCTGATTCTTTTAATTATGCTGAACCTGACATTCTAAAATTAGCAAAAACAATAAATAAAATAAATGATTCAACTCAAGAACTCAATCAAGATGAATCTTTTGAATTAAAATCTAATAACAAAACAATAAAGAACATTAAATCTGGAACTGATAAAATAGATATTGATGCTGTTGAAAATGCACTGACTGAAAACGAAATTATAAATGAAACGGAAATGATATATTTGATAAAAAAACCTGATTTTTTAGGTGATTCAGCTTGGTCATTCAAACACGGAAATAAATCTGCTTCAATCAAAATATCTCACTCTTCTTGGTTAGAAGAGTTTCACTCAGGTAAAATAGCTGTAGTCCCAGGTGATTCTTTGAAAGTATTGGTTAAACAGACTTCTAAATATAATACTAACGGTTATTTAATATCTGACAAGAAAGAAATTGTTCAAGTAATAGACGTAATACACAACAATTGATGAAAATAGACAAAACAATAAAATACATTCTAACATCAGAATTTCTATTTACTCTATTACCAATTGTAATTCTTGTAATTGTTCGTCTGTTTCAAGATGATACGAAATCAATTTTTTATAATACAGAGTGGTCTGTAATCGCCATAATATTGTTTGGTCAATCAGTTGTGAAATTCTCATCAGGAATTTCCAACACTAATGAAAATGTTAGATGGCAATTTGTAGCATTAATAATTTCATTAATAATAATTTTTGGTTTAGTTCCTTCGGTAACGATATTAATACTAAACTTGATTAATACTAATATTCATTTTGGAATGTATATTGCTCAATTTATTTTATTCTTAATAAGTTGTTTTGTCTTTTTTATAGTTGGCTCTATTGGACAAAAAATGTTAGATGAATAAAAACACTATGCACAACAAAAGCTATAATTAATACGGGCTTTGGTGTTTAATTCAGAAGAAAGTGTATTTTTACTAAGTCCGCC
Source organism: Cellulophaga sp. (assembly GCF_039943695.1). Lineage (NCBI taxonomy): Bacteria > Pseudomonadati > Bacteroidota > Flavobacteriia > Flavobacteriales > Flavobacteriaceae > Cellulophaga > Cellulophaga sp. The sequence continues at coordinate 14,638 of NZ_JBDVAA010000014.1, forward strand.
AAATCTTTTGATTTGGCTTTAGAACAAAAAAAGATAAAACAAAATAAAAAGTTTTGGCTAAGTGCTAAACTGAAAGTCTCTGACTTTCTATTTCCGTACTAACCATAGCTAAAACGTTAGCAACAAGTGCTCAAAAAAATGAAGAAAGTAATACAAGTTTTAATTTTTACAATTGTGCTTACTGGATTTAGCCAAACTGGGTCTGTTAGTGGGAAAGTAATTTTTAAACTTGATTCGCTTAGTGTCCCAGGAGCAACTGTAATAATAAGCGGTACTAAAATCGGTGCTGCCGCTGATATTAATGGAGCCTTTGAAATTCCGAAATTGAAAGAAGGTAATTATGATTTGGTGGTCGAAGCCATAGGTTATGGAAAAGATACTATTCAAAACGTAATCGTTAATAATAATTCGAAAACCAAAATAACACTAGGTTTACCAGCAGGAAAATGTCATGTAAAGACTAGCTCTAAAAAATGTCCAATAGATGGAAAAACTAAAAATGTTATTCCAATTCTTTATGGGTTGCCAAGAGAAAAAACAATACGGAAAATGAAAAAAGGAAAAGTCAAACTTGGCGGCTGTGAAGTTACTGGTTGTGAGCCAAATTGGTTTTGTAAAGAACATAAACAGGAATTTTGAGCAAGTTTGTACAGGTGGACTTCACTCGATCGCAATCACTGTGTTGATGGACTTTCAACTCGGACGGAAAATAATATAAAACGCAAAGTTACGTGCTTACTCGAAAGTGTCGCACCAGTTGCTAACAATGCCTATAATTAATACGGGTTTTGGTGCTTAACCCAAAGTTTAGTGCTTTTAACCAAGTCCGCCAAATCTTTTGATTTGGCTTTAAAGTAAAAAAAGATAAAACAAAATAAAAAGTTTTGGCTAAGTGCTTAATCGAGAGTTTATTACTTTTAATTCCCGTACTAATTATAACCGAGACGTTGCCAGTAATATGAAAAAACACATTCAAAAAAGAAAGGTTTTATTGAGATTTGGTTATTTAAGTTCATTTTTATTAATTACCTTTTATTCTTGTATAATGCAAAAGCCATATTCAGCTAAAATAGCAAAATTTCAACCATCTTTTTCGGGGGAGATTAAAGAAAATAATTTAAAAAGAATTGCAGATACAACAGCTATTCTTATCACCGGAAAAGTGTATGATTATGATAGGCCTGAAGGAGGTATTTCCGTGATTTTTATTAGTAAAGAAAACAAAAGAAAGTTTAAAACAGTCACTGATTCTAAGGGGCATTTTAAAATAAACATTGTTAATGGATTGTACAATATACAGCTAATACCTTATAAATATGGTAAGACTCCATCTTTAAACTTTGAAAATTTAAACTTTAAATCTGGAGAAATACGTGAATTAATAATTTATACAGAATCATCTGCTGAGACTGTATCAATGGATACCATTTTTGAAAGTAAAAGAGCTTATAATGAATATATCAAAAGGCAATAAGAAATACTACAGGCAACAATGCCTATAGCAAATAGGACATAAAGAGTTAAATTTTTAGTCTTGTAAACTTTAAGATTGCTAATGCTATTAAGCATTAGCAATCTTTTTTGTTAGAAATTATAAGTTTCTGCAGAAAAAGTTTAATGCCAAATATGAATTAAAAACTAACGAATATAGGTTGATGGTTACATTAGTCTCAAAAATGTTTAATATTTACGTTGTTAACTATACAATAAAACATTATGAAATTAAAAATAGCTTATAGCACGTTCTTTGCCACTTTGTTTTTTACAGTCACATTAAGTGCGCAATACAACCAGACTAATGGTGATGGTGCAGAAATAACTTCTTACAGACCTTTTGAAGTGGCTACTGATTATGCCAACTTTAGCAAATGTATAATGCCTAGTGCAGGAGCACAAAAAGCTTGTTTTACAGACAAATTACAAGAGCTTTTTAATGAGAATTTAAAAATGCCTAAAGATTCTATTTCTCAAAACTTTAATGGAAAAGTATATTTTAACTTTTTTACAGATGATAAAGGAGAGCTAGAGTCTACAGAGATTTTTAGTAGACCAGAAACTAAATTTATTGGAGAAAAAATAGATGTGGTTCTAAAAAAACTCCCACCCCTTAAAGTAGTTCAATTAAAAGATACGGCTGTTAGTACAGGTTATGTGTTGTATGCCAAATTTACCCCAGAAGAACCTATTCGTTTAAAGGTTGTAGATATTAAGGTAAGTAAAGAAAATTTAAAAGAAAATGAAAAAGAAGAAAATGATGTACCCTTTGTAATTGTGGATGATGTACCCGTATTTCCTGGTTGTGAAGATATGGCCATAAGTAGTAGGAGATCTTGTTTTCAAAATAAACTAGGTAAACACATTGCTAAACATTTTAGATACCCAGAAGAAGCTCAAGAATTAGGTATAGAAGGTAGAGTAAACATTATGTTTCTTATTGATAAAGATGGATTTGTAAAAAACATAAAAACCAGAGGACCGCACCCTTTATTTGAATTGGAAGGGCGAAGAATTTTTACAAAACTTCCTCGTATGACTCCGGGGAAAGTAAAAGGGAAACCTGTAAGAGTACCTTTTAGTATACCTTTGACTTTTAGACTTAACTAACTACTATTAATAAAGGCTTTTGGAGTAGAGTAATAAAAAACAAAAATGAACTACCATTATAGGCAATAGCTAAAACCTTATGAAAAATCAGTTTATATTTATAATAGCATTCTTTTTTATATTTTTTCAGATCTCTTGTTCTAAGAAAAAAGAATCTAAAATTAACTTTAAAGATTTTGAAATTAATTTATCAAAAGACGAAGAACCACCTTTAATTTTAGAGGTAAAGTCTAAAAATGATATTCAGTATTTTGTAGAGAATCAGTCAAAAAAATGGCAAGGGATAGCTAAAGATTCAGAAACAATAATTAGTGTTTACGATTGGAAATTATTTCCGCATAACAATATTGCTTTTGAATATCCAAGAACTTATAGTTTTGAAGCAGATTTGACTACAACTAGCAATATTTGGACTTTATCTGGTAATGATTTCAAGATTATGATTATAAGTCTAAAAAAATCAATATCAGTTAAGGAATATGTAGATGGAATGGTTAGCCAGTTTGGACTGTCTAACTGTTCAACAAAAAAAATAACTAAACAAATAAACTCATATGATTTAGAAGGTATGAGTTTGTTAGTTTCATTAACAGGAGTTAATTTAGAAATGGAAATTTTTGAAGTAGTTGATACTAATGGAAAAAGTAGCTTGCTTGTGTTTCAAGATTCTTTAACAGACGAAAAAGACAATAGTAAAGAGTCTAAAAAAACTATGAGAAAAATAGACCAAACTTTTAAGGTGTATTAATATGATTAGTAAAAGCTTATTTGTAGGCCTTTAAATGTTGAATATTAAGTTCTTAAATTAGTTGCATATTTTGCAAAACATACAATAATCGCCATAAAAAATGAATAAAATTATAATAGTATTGTTTCTTTTTATTTGCAATGTTACGCTTGCTCAAAGCTTAAATATTACAAGTAAACAACTAAGTGAAAAAGAAATTGATTCTGTTTTTACAACTAATGTTAAAGATAAGCTTCAAATAAATTTTTCTATTTATAGAATTTATCAATTTAATGATAAAATAGGGCCGCATTTTATTGTAATGACTGAGAATGAAACGGAATGTGAAGAGTTAGATAAATGTTTTAAGACCCTAAAAGGGTATTGTTTTTTGCTTAAGAACGATGATTTTAAGCTAAAATGGACTTTTAAAGATTACATACTACCTGATACATATGAATATACAATTTCTCATTGGACAAAGTACTTTAAAATAAATGATTATGACAAAGATGGTGTTGTAGATCCAATTGTTGTTTATGGTACCAAAGGTATGAATGATAATGATGATGGAAGAATAAAAATATTGATATACTATAAAGGTGAAAAAATAGCAATAAGACACCAAAACGGAGTACATGACAATGAAAGAAACACACAAGTAGATAAAAAGTTTTACACTTTACCATTAGAAATACAAGCCCAAGTAAAAACTATTATAGAAAATATAGAGGAAAATAATCACGGCATTTTTCCTGCTGGTTGGGAACAGGCTATGAAAAATAAGGAAACTAAGTTTGATGAAAATTGAAAAAAGGAACTTATAATGAGTTTTATATTTAGAGTTATTTATAATTAAGTTTATAGTAACAGAAAAGGCTTTATACCATTCACTAAAGCCTTTTATATTATATATAGTCTTATACTAGTTTATTTAAGTAGATCTATGCCTTTTTTATTACGCCATCAATTTATTTTTAAGCTTCACAAAATAAAACCAATACTAACCTTCAGCTTTAATTCTATAAAAATGAATTCAAAATTGTATTTTCTACTATTTCTTATGTTTACGTCTTGTATTTCAATCAAGAATAGAGAAAAATTAATGAATATAGGCAGTATTGGGTTGACTGCTAATGAATTGAAATTAAACGGATATTATTATCAAGAAAAAAGTTATGAAACCTATCCCTATTACCGAAACGAATATGGTGGTTACAGCCAAGATAAAAATAAAAAATATAATCAAATAAGAATTTTGCCTATTGTATTATACCCTGATGGAAGTGCCAATAAATTATCATCATTTTCGGGAATGCAAGATAATTCTGCTTTTAACTATGGAATTAAATGCTCTCTTGAAGATAATAATACAATTGAAAGCGCATACGAACATTTTGAATGTTATTTAAAAAATAGACCAGAAGACAATTATATTTTTATAAATAAAAAAGCTGAAATTTGGAGTCAAGGCGTTTTTAAAACAGATGAAAACAAAATTGTTCTGCAGATATTTTACAATTCAAGAGGAAATTACTATTTGTATGAAGAATCCGGAAAAATTATTAATGATACTACTTTCATCTTAAATAAAGCGAAAGACTTTGAGACAGGAAAAGAATTTGAAATTAATAAAAAATATATGTTTAAGGCAATGGGAGATATGCCAAAAATTGAAAGCTATATTTTGAAAAACAAAAATAAGTTTGATAAAAACTAATGTTAACAAACTAAAAATAAAGCCAATTGTCTACACAACCTAAACATAATACTGATTTTAGCGCAAAACAGAAAAGTTCTTATACATTTACAAAATTGTTAGATTTTAAAACCAATACTTTGGTAAGCTTTTAGAACATTAAAAGCATTGTATTTTAAATGTTAAAGTGTCAATGGTGGGTAATACAAAAACAATAAAAATGGAAAAGTATATAAAGCGACTAGAAGAGAATACAAGTGCATTACTTAAAACTGTAAAAGGGTATTCAGTTGATAAACTCACTGTAAAACAAGGCGAAGAGTGGAGCGTGTTAGAGATTTTAGAACACATTTATATAACAGACAAGGTTATTTGTGGTATTGTTCTTAAACCATCAGATAAGGAATCGATAACTAAAGAGCTATTTGGGCAAAATAAGTTAGAAAATATTTTAGTGCACCAAAGAGAAATAAAAATTAAATCGCCAAATTTACTTCAGCCTAAAGGTAATTTTAAGAACCTTTCAGAATTTAATTCAGCTTTTATCCATTTAAGAGAGTCTTTAAAGGAGGATATCAAAGCAGAGAAACTTATTGTTGATAACAGAATCCATAATCACCCTTTTCTAGGAGAAATGACAATAACAGACTGGTTAAATTTTATATTATTTCATACAGAAAGACATTTAAAGCAAATTGAAGAAAAATAAGTACTTGTCACAAAAAAATATGAAGAAAAACGGTATATTAATTTTGTTAGGAGTAATAATTATGGGTTGCTCACCAAAAATCAGGAATACTATTTCTAATTCAACATTTAAACCATTAGATTCAAAGTCAGAAATTATAGTTTTAGATAGCACAGAAAGTATATTAGGCTCAATGCTAATTGGGACTTTTAAAATTGGAGATTCTGGTTTCACATCAGATTGTGGTTATAATAAAGTTATAAATGACGCTAAAGCTCAGGCAAGAAAATTTGGAGGGAACATTATTCAAATAACAGAATTAAAGAGGCCAAAAAAATGGGGTAGTACTTGTTATCGTATAAAAGGAAATATCTTAAGAAACTTTGATGAAAAAGTTATTTCAGAACTTAAATCTATATCAAAAAAGAATAATAAATCTCGACTTCCAAAAGGTGCTGATTATGCCAAAGTGTATATTTATAGACCTAAAATGATAACACGTAGTTTTATAGGGTATAAAGTTAGAATGGACACAGATTCTATTGTTTGTAGAGCTAGAAATGGAGAAAAATGCGAATTAAAAATATATGATTTTGGAAAGCATACCTTTTGGGCTAAAACAGAATCTACGGATTCTGTTACTATTGATATAAAAAAAGGAAAAGAATATTTTATTAGATGTGCAATGAACCAAGGGTTTATTACCGCCAAACCTTATTTAAATGAAATAGAAAGTCATATTGCAATTGAGGAGTTTGAGAAAATGGATAAATAAAATTACTTAAACTTAAGTATAGGGGTAATTAAAAACGGATTTTAAATAATAGCAAACTTTATGCGGTGTACAATTGTTTTTAATTTAACTACTAATGTTAAGTATATGGACTACATTATTCATAGATATTCACTACATTTGAGATATTGATTGTATGCGAAAATCGTTATCACTTATATCAAACTAAATATACTTAGATGAATAGACAGTTGAGCAAAAGTATTTTTTTATCTTATATATTAGGAGCTCCTATTGTTTTACTTACAGTAATTACAACTATTTTAATACCTGTTATTTATGTAGGTAAAGGCTTAAGCTCAATGTCTATAGTTTTAGGTAGTGGCTTTCAAACAATTGGGTTTGTTTTGGCGTTTTTAGTAGCATTTTGGTTAGGAGGAAAACTAGCTTATACAGGTATAAAAAACAACAATCTATTAATTTCAACTTCATTTAAATACTCTGTATTAGTGAATTTAATAATTTGGATTGTTTTTTGTTTAATTGTCGGTCAGTCTACAGGTAATTCTTATTTTATATTTACACCTCCTGCAATTATAGCTGTTATTGTAAGTACAACAATTACAACATTTACAATCGGATTTCTTATTTCTTACCTAATTAAAAAAATTAACAACTTGTAATAAACACAGTGTTTTTAATTTATTAAATAATGTAATTAGTATAGCTTAAAGTCTGAAAATGTTACACATATAAAAACTTTGTAATAAGATTTTGTATTCTAGAACACATCAACCTATATAAAAACAATAGTCTTATTATTAAATACCATTGTTTTGCGTTCTATATGTAATTTTACACCTCTTGCCAATACAATTTTTTCTAAATCTCTACCTTTTGCAATTAAATCTGTAATGCTGTGTGTATGAGATACCGTGGTAACATCTTGTTCAATGATAGGTCCTTCGTCTAAATCTGCTGTTACATAGTGGCTTGTTGCACCAATAATTTTAACACCTCTTTTATAGGCTGCGTGGTACGGTTTTGCACCTGCAAATGCTGGTAAAAAAGAGTGGTGTATGTTTATTATTTTGTTAGGGTATTGGTCTATTACAGTCTGACTAACAATTTGCATATACCTAGCTAAAACAATAAAATCTACATTGTATTCTGCTAGTAGAGCCAATTGTTTTTCTTCAGCTTCTATTTTAGTTGCTTTGGTTACTGGTATATGGTAAAACGGAATATTAAATTGGTTAGCAATACTTTTTGCTTTATCGTGGTTGCTAATAATTAAAGGGATGTCTACAGCTAATTCTCCAGAGCTATGTCTACTTAATAAGTCATACAAACAATGATCATACTTGCTAACAAAAATGGCCATTTTAGGTATAGTAACCTCTTTATGTACCTCCCATTTCATTTGGTAAGTAGGTGCTAAAGCTTTAAAGCCATTATTAAAGTCTTCTAGGGTTAGCGTGTTGCCAAACTCACTTTCTAATCGCATAAAAAAAGTAGCACTTTCTTTATCTACGTATTGGTCTATGTATACAATATTTCCGCCTTTGGTATGTATAAAATTGGTTACAGTGCATATAATACCTGCTTGGTCTGGGCAGTTAATAAGTATAGTTAGCTTCATAAATAATAAAATTAAGCTAACTAATTTAGGGTATTATCAAATAAGCACCCTAGCTTTCTTATATTTTTATAATATTGAATGTTTTTAGTGTAGATTTTTGCAATTTTCGTAAATTGCAAGTCTAAAATTAGCTATTTAATACGAATGGAACAACAGAAACCGTATACCCCAAAAAATAAAATAAGAATTGTTACAGCAGCGGCTTTGTTTGATGGGCACGATGCAGCAATAAATATAATGCGTCGTATAATACAATCTACAGGTGTAGAGGTAATACACTTAGGCCATGACCGTAGTGTTGCAGAGGTAGTAGATTGTGCTATACAGGAAGATGTAAATGCAATAGCAATAACATCATACCAAGGTGGGCATAACGAGTATTTTAAATATATGTATGATTTGCTTCAGGAGCGTGGAGCAACGCACATAAAAATATTTGGCGGCGGTGGCGGCGTAATTTTACCAGAAGAAATTAAGGAATTAATGGATCATGGTATTACTAAAATTTATGCACCAGATGATGGTCGTAAATTAGGCTTACAGGGTATGATTAATGATTTGGTAGAGAAGAGTGATTTTCCTGTGCCTGCATTAAAATTACCAGAAAATACAACGGTATCTAAATCGATAAAAAATAAAGATATAAATACCATTGCGCGTTTAATTAGTCTTGCAGAAAACAGACATGAAGAGTTTGTAGAGTACTTTTCTAAAGTTGAAAAGCCGACTAAAAACGTACCTGTACTTGGTATAACTGGTACTGGTGGTGCTGGTAAATCTAGTTTGGTAGATGAGTTGGTAAGGCGTTTTTTATTAGATTTTCCTGATAAAAAAATAGGATTAGTTTCTGTAGATCCGTCTAAAAGAAAAACTGGTGGAGCACTATTAGGTGACCGTATACGTATGAATGCTATTAACGATGATCGTGTGTATATGCGTTCTTTAGCAACAAGGCAATCTAATCTTGCATTGTCTAAATATGTAGAGGAAGCAGTAGAAGTTTTAAAAGCTGCAGAATACGATTTAATTGTATTAGAAACATCTGGTATTGGTCAGTCTGATACAGAAATTATAGAACACAGTAACGTATCTCTTTATGTGATGACACCAGAATTTGGTGCCGCTACACAGTTAGAAAAGATTGATATGTTAGATTTTGCAGATTTAGTTGCTATTAATAAGTTTGATAAGCGTGGTGCTTTAGATGCAATTAGAGATGTAAAAAAACAATATATGCGTAACCATAATTTATGGGATACGCCACAAGAAGATATGCCAATTTTTGGTACAATGGCTAGCCAGTTTAACGATCCTGGGATGAACAAGTTGTACACCAGAATTATGGAAACATTGGTAGAAAAAGCTAATGCAGATTTAAAATCTACTTTTAAATTTGGAAACGAGATAGAGGAAAAGGTATTTGTTATACCACCAGCTCGTACACGTTATTTATCAGAAATTGCAGAAAATAATAGAGGTTATGATGCTACTGTAGTAACGCAAACCAAAGTTGCACAACGTTTATACGGAGTGTATCAAACTATATTATCAGTTTCTAATACAACAAAAACTGAAGCTGCTTTATTGCTTAAAAATGGTTTAGATACAGTTGCCATTTTAGAAGGTGTAAAAGAAGCAGCAGACAAAGACTTTTTAGACTTACTTTTTAAGGAGTTTGATAGGGTTAAAATGAATTTAGATCCTTACAACTGGGAAGTTATTATTACTTGGGATGCCAAAGTAAATAAATACAAGCAACCTGTTTATAGTTTTAAAGTAAGAGATAAAGAAATTAAGATAGACACGCATACAGAGTCGTTATCTCATTCACAAATACCAAAAGTTGCTTTACCTAAGTACCAAGCTTGGGGAGATATTTTAGGTTGGTGCTTGCAAGAAAATGTTCCTGGGGAATTCCCGTATGCATCAGGTTTATACCCGTTTAAAAGAACAGGTGAAGACCCAACGCGTATGTTTGCTGGTGAAGGCGGACCAGAACGTACCAACAGACGTTTTCATTACGTAAGTTTAGGTATGCCTGCAAAAAGGCTTTCCACTGCTTTTGATTCGGTTACTTTATACGGTAACGATCCAGACCATAGACCAGATATTTATGGTAAAATTGGTAACGCAGGGGTTTCTATATGTTGTTTAGACGATGCTAAAAAATTATATTCCGGGTTTGATTTAAGTCATCCTATGACATCAGTTTCTATGACTATTAATGGTCCGGCTCCTATGTTATTAGGTTTCTTTATGAACGCTGCAATAGATCAAAATTGTGAAAAGTATATCAAAGAAAATGGCTTAGAAGCACAGGTTGAAGCTAAGTTTAAAGAAGTATATGACAGTAAAGGGTTAGAGAGACCAGTTTATAACGGGGATTTACCAGAAGGTAATGACGGTTTAGGTCTTATGTTACTTGGTTTAACGGGTGATATGGTTTTACCTGCAAATGTATATGCAGAAATAAAAGCAACTACTTTAGCGCAAGTACGTGGTACGGTACAAGCTGATATTTTAAAAGAAGACCAAGCGCAAAATACGTGTATATTTTCAACAGAATTTGCGTTACGTTTAATGGGAGATGTACAGGAGTATTTTATAGAAAAGCAAGTAAGAAACTTTTATTCGGTTTCTATATCTGGTTATCATATTGCAGAGGCTGGTGCAAATCCAATAACACAATTAGCATTTACACTAGCAAATGGCTTTACGTATGTAGAGTATTACTTAAGTAGGGGTATGGATATTAACAAGTTTGGTCCAAACTTATCATTTTTCTTCTCTAACGGTATAGATCCAGAATATGCTGTAATTGGTAGAGTTGCACGTAAAATATGGGCAAAAGCACTAAAATTAAAGTATGGTGCAGACCCAAGAGCGCAAATGCTTAAATATCATATACAAACATCTGGTCGTAGTTTACACGCACAGGAGATAGATTTTAATGATATTAGAACAACATTACAGGCATTGTACGCTATAAATGATAACTGTAACTCATTACACACAAATGCTTATGATGAGGCTATTACTACACCTACTGAAGAATCTGTTAGGCGTGCAATGGCAATACAATTAATTATTAATAAGGAATTAGGTTTAGCTAAAAACGAAAACCCAATTCAAGGTGCATTTATAATTGAAGAGTTAACAGAACTTGTAGAAGAAGCTGTTTTATTAGAGTTTGATAGAATTACAGAACGTGGTGGTGTTTTAGGTGCAATGGAAACAATGTACCAAAGATCTAAAATACAAGAAGAGAGTTTGTATTATGAAACATTAAAACACACAGGAGAGTTTCCTATAATTGGTGTAAATACATTTTTAAGTTCTAAAGGATCGCCAACAGTATTACCAGCAGAGGTTATACGTGCTACAGAAGAAGAGAAACTAGCACAGATTGATACTCTAAAAAGTGTACAAGGTAGAGCTGCTAATGCAGAGGAATTATTAGAAGACTTGCAACAAGCCGCTGTTAAAAATGAAAACATTTTTGAAAAGCTAATGGAGGTATCTAAAGTATGTACATTAGGGCAAATAACAAGTTCGCTTTTCCAGGTAGGAGGGCAGTACCGTAGAAATATGTAAACGCAAGTAGGACAAATTTTTATAGAGTATTATAAAGTGAAAAATCACCTAATGTAATGTTAGGTGATTTTTTTATTCTGTAACTATGTGTATTAGCGTAAAGACCTACGCCAGTTTTTGTATGATTTTCTAAAGCTTCTAATCTCGGTACGTAAAAGGTTTAGGTATTCTTGTTCTTTTACACCGTGGTGTTCTAAACCATTACAATAGCTTAAGATGTTTCTGGTAATAGTATTAATAAATTTAATGCTGTGTAGTTTTGTGTGCTTACAATCGCTACGTTCTGCTTGCTCTATTTGTATAGGCAACAAAATGGCATCTGTAAGTATAGAGTTGGCCATTATATCTCTTAGGCTACTAGACTTATATAGCTGCAATAAATCTTTATTGTAGCTAAAATAAGAAGCTAGTTCTCTACTAGTGTGGCAAAGCGATAATGCTTTTTTATAAACCGGTACTGTACTAAGATTTCTATATGGCATTGTACTTACTATTATATCATAAAATTACATTCTTATTCTTATTGTTTTAATTATGAATATAAAGTGATTTTTTATATTTACTTTTGATTCTAAATATTTTAAACAATAAAGGCTTTGAATAATAAGATTGATACAATTAGCTGGAAAATTCTTAGTTACCTGCAAAAAAATGCAAGAGAATCTTTTGCAAATATTGGTAGGCAAGTAGGCTTATCTGCACCGGCAGTTGCAGAGCGAGTAAAAAAAATGGAAGACCTTGGTATTATTACAGATTACAAGGCAATGGTGTCCCATACAGAAACCGGTTACCAGTTAAAAGCAATTATTACTTTACGTGCTTTTATGGGTAAACTAAAGCCTTTTTTAGAACTGGTTGGTACTTTTGATGAGGTTATAAACTGCTACCGTATAACTGGGAACGAAAATATTATTATGGAAGTTGTACTCAGAAATCAATTTCATTTAGAGCAATTTATAGATAGATTAATACAATATGGAGAAGCACGTACACATATTATTTTGTCTGATGTAGTTTCTAATGCTCCCATTAAAAAAATTGAGGGCTAGAACACAGGTTTACTAGTAAATTTGTAATTTGCGCCTTTAAATAAAAACATCATTTTTTAGTATAGTTAAAATGCAAGCAGAAGATTTAGACGTTATTGGAAAATACTTACAGATAGCAACAGATAAAGCGGTGTTTTTTTTGCCACGTATTATTGGTGCAGGTTTAGTTATTTGGATAGGCTTTAAACTGGTTAAAAAAGTATTAAAAATGGTTGGTGTTGCCTTAGAAAAAACAGGCATTTCTAAAACACTACGCCCATTTGTATCTTCTTTAGTTGGAGTGCTACTAAAGGGTACAGCTTTATTTATAGCGGCCTCAATTGTTGGTGCAGATTTAACAGGATTAATGGCAATTTTAGCAGCTGTTGGTTTTGCTGTAGGTATGGCTTTACAAGGTAGTTTAGGAAATTTTGCCTCTGGTATTTTAATACTTACGTTAAAACCATATAAAATTGATGACTGGATTCAGCTTGAAGATAAATTTGGTAGAGTTTCTGAAATAGGAATTTTTAGTACTGATATTATTACTCCAGGAAATAAGGTATTAATTATACCTAACTCTAAAATCACAGATTCTGTTGTTACTAACTTTTCAGAAAAAGGAATGATTAGGTTAGAGCTTTTGGTAACAATGCCATACTCAGAAAGTTTTCCTAAAGTAGAAAAAATTATTATTGACGCGTTGTTAGAGCTTCCTAGCGTGTTAAAAGATCCAATTCCGGATATAGGTATACAAACTTTTGATACCCATAGCATACAGTTATTGGTTAGGCCTTTTGTGAATCCAGATGATTACTGGCCAGTTACTTTTGAGGCTAATAAGGCTATAAAAAACGCTTTTAGTAAGCACGGTATACAAGTAGCTTACTCAGAAGGTGTAGAAATGGGAGCTATAGGAGATTAATTTTTTTTTAATAAAGTATTTTCTTTTGGCTAGGTTTTTGATGCTTTATATAGAGTTAAAAACAAATATTAATAGTAATTTAGTTTTTAACATCAACTAACTAAAAACCAAAAGACTTTAGCTTGTGAAAAAATTAGTATTTCTACTGTTGGTATCTCTAAGTTTGCAGATTTCTGCTCAAGAATTAACATTAAAAAAAGGAGCTGTTGTAGACAACATAAAGGTAGGAGATTCTTTGCCGTATAGTTTTTCTCTTTTACTTCCATCAAACTTTACAGTTAATAAAAAATGGCCAGTTGTATTTATTGTAGATTATAACAATAAGGAAAAACAAGTAATACGCTTAATGGCTAATATTGCAGAGGAAAAAGGCTATGTTTTGGCTGCATCAAACAATTTAAACGATACTATTTCAATCTCTAAAAATATTTTAGCATTTTCAAAAACTTTTAATGCTGTGGTAGGAATGTTGCCTATTGATGAAAATCAAATTTATACGTCTGGTTTTAATAGAGCTGGTAGGTTGGCATCTACAATTCCTGCATTTATTTCTAATATAGATGGTGTACTGTCTTACAACTCTCCTGTTGGTAATATTGAAATTATTAACGTTAAAAAGCCTTATCAGTATATTGGTATAGTTAGTGACTATAATTTTAATTATACAGAAATGATAGCTAATAAAGAGTTGCTTAATAAGTTAAAAATTCCAAATCAGTTATTAATAGAAGAGTCTACAAATAATTGGCCTTCTACAAATAATTTGTCTAAAGCACTAGATTTATTTAAAATGTCTGCTATGGCTAAAGGTAATGTGGCTGTAGACAGTTTATTTATAAATAATAATTACAATGCTACGCTTACTACCGTTAATAAATTAGTTGCTTCTAATAAGCTTAAAAAAGCTAAAAACTTGGTAGATAGATCTATAATGGTATATAAGCCTTTTAAAAAAATAGATTCTTTAAAGGATAAAAGTAATGAATTACGTAAAAATAAAATTTTTAAGTCATTAAAGCGTGCAGAAAATAATGTGTGGTTTAAAGAACAGAATTTAAAAAATGATTATGCATATTATATAGAAGAAGATGCGTACACTTATAATTTTAATAACCTTGGTTGGTGGGCACATCAGGTAGAAGAGATTCAGAAATTTAAAAGCGGCACAAACCAGGAGCAGCAAAAAATGGGACACAGGTTGCAGGGGTATTTAAATGCATTAACAGATGACTATATAGACAATGCTTTAGCTGTAGAAAATATAGATTTTGATTCGTTAAGTTTCTTGTATATGTTAAAAACCATAGTAGCACCTAAAAATTATGAATCTTACCTAAAAATAATATCTTTAAGTGCTAGGAATGATGATTTTGGGACATCGTTATTTTACTTGGAAGAATTACTTAAAAATGGGTATACTGATGCAGATAAACTTTATAATTTAGAGTCTACCACATTGTTAAAACTTACACCAGAGTACAACCAGCTAATTGAAAAGTACCTTAAAAAAGGACGATTTATTCTTGAGGAAGAATAAGGTGCGGTACTTTGTTTACTTCCCAGTCAATAACCAAGCCACCAGCTAATGACTGTGCTACCTTTTTACCGTATAGATATTCACATAGGTAAAGAGCGGCTTCAAAACTTTTGGCTCCACCAGCCGAGGTAATATATTTTTTATCGTGTACAAATAATACATTGTCTGCAACTTTTAAATTAGGAAACGTTTTTTTGTATAGCGCAATATCACTAGGAAAGGTGGTTGAGGTTACATTATCTAAAACACCAGCTTTTGCAAGTACAAAAGCACCATCGCAATGCGATGTTATAAATAGAGCTTCCTTATTCACTTTTTTTACAAAATTAAGCATCTGGGTGTCTTTTAAATCAGAATCTAAATGATGCTCTGCGCTTGGTACAACCAATATATCTATTTTAGGTAGTTTATCTTCAATATAATTGTAGTCTGGTAAAATACGTACACCTTCAAACGTAGTTATTGGCTCTAAGGTGTTAGCAACTGTAAAAACATTCATCGCTTTAATATTTTCTCTAAACTTAGTATGCTGAAAAATATCAAAAGGAGCTGTAAACTCAGTATTAAAAGTGCCATCCATAATTAAAAAAGCAACGTTGTAACGTGTAGAATCTAGCTCAGGATAAAATCGTTCTTCAGTAATATTTTCAATAATTACTTCTGTTTCTGTAGTTTCTTTTTTCTTATCTGTACAGGCAAAAGCAAGACTAACTAGTGTTGCTAATATTATATAATTTAGTTTTTTCATTTGTTTGTAATTGTTATTTGTTTTAAAATTAAAAGCAACACCACGCCAAGTACAGCTATTCCTGTAATAGTATTCCAGGTAAATATATAACCATTATTTGCAATAGAGTGCATACCAAAGTTATGAGCAAAAATATGCGAAATAGAAAAAGCAATACTGTACAAAGCCATATATTCTCCTTGTTTACCACGTTTAGAGCGCTCCATAGCAATAGCATTAGAAAACGGAAAAGCTATCATTTCTCCTAAGGTCATTAGCAACATTCCAATAACTAAAATTCCTACCCAAGAGAAAATATTAAGTAGTATAAAGCTTAGTCCAACTAATATTAAACCAAAAATAACATAACTAGCCTTAGAGTATTTAAGTTTTTCTAGATATTTAATAAGTGGCATTTCAAAAGCAAATATTAAAAAGCCATTCATTGCTAGTAGTAGTCCAATTTTAAACTCACTAAGTTTATATACATCACTATAATATACAGGTACGGTAGAAAAATATTGTACAAAGCAAAAGCCAAATAATACCATAGAAGCAATAAATACCCAGTAATAACCGTCTAAATAGGCAGATTTTGGACTTTCGTTTTTAGTGCTATCCATAACCCGTGCTTTTTTAGGATTTAAAACAACAAGTAATAAAATACTAGCCAGTACGCACGTTAAACCATCTACCCAAAAAAGACCAATGTAGCCTAAAGATGTAATTATAATACCACCTAAAGCAGGCCCAGCAGAAAAACCAAGGTTAATAGCAAGTCTAATAAGCGTAACAGATCTTGTTTTGTTTTCTGGTTTACTGTAGGCAATTAAAGCAACAAAAGCTGCAGGTCTAAAACAATCTGCAACAATCATAAGCACAAAAATACCAGCACAAATACTGTAGTAATCGTGTAAAAATTGTAGTCCAATAAATAAAATACCACTGGTAAATAAGCTAAAAAGCATTACTTTATAATACCCAAATTTATCTGTAAGTGTGCCGCCAAGCCAAGACCCAATTAATGATCCTGCGCCAAAGCAAGACATAACCACGCCAACATTTTCTAAGGTTAAACCAACATCATTTTTTAAATAAAGTGATAAAAACGGAATAACCATTGTTCCGGCTCTGTTTATAAGCGTGATAAGTGCTAGCCACCATACTTCTGTAGATAAACCCTTAAAAGAGTCTATGTAGTTTGCGTAAAGTTTTTTCATTTTGGTTGGAATAAAAAAAGCCTGGCGAAAATTTATCGCCAGGCTTGTTAGTAATATAATATGTTTATTTCAATATTAAATACAGCAGCGCTGGCACCTTTGTAAGGTACAGATAGCAACAGATTTATATATTGAAAGTATTTGCATTTTCTTTTATTGAAAAACAAAGCTAAGTAAAAAAGTAATAAGTTGTACTTTTGTTATATTAATTTAATGTGATCTAATGAGGTATTCTATATTTTTATTTTTAATGGTGTTATTAAGTTGCAATGGGCAAAAAAAATACCACACTAATGAGGTTGAAGAAAAAATAGCGGCAGCAAAATCTGATAAGCTAAAAAGTATTTTAGAGTATCATAAGGAGTTAAATGATGAGTATAAAGATGCTAAAACATCACCATTACCTAACAAATACAGAAAAAATTTTGAAGGGTTAGAGTTTTTTGAGCCAGATACAAATTATATTGTAAAAGCAAGATTAGAATTAGTTTTAGGAGCACAATCTTTTTTAATGCCAACTACAACAAATCAAAATCAAGAGTATAAATTGTACGGTAGATTATTTTTTACTTTAAACGGTAAAGATTTGCAATTAGAGGTGTATCAAAATCAACAATTAATAAAGCAAAAAAAGTACAAAGATCATTTGTTTTTGCCTTTTTTAGATAATACAAACGGTAAAGAAACGTATGGAGGAGGTAGGTATATAGAGTTATCTGAGCCAGATGAAGATTTTATTATGATAGATTTTAATAGAGCCTACAACCCATATTGTGCTTATAGCAAAAAGTATTCTTGTCCTGTTGTACCTATGGTTAACACTTTAGATACAGAAGTTAGAGCAGGTGTAAAAGCATTTAAAAAAGAGGAATAAAAAAGAAGAAAAAAAAAGAAGAAAGCCCAGCGCACATACTGGACTTTCTTCAACAACCAAACTATAAACTAAACTTAATTTTTTTAAAAAGAATAAATTGCAGCAATTAAAAAGGTAGATAAGCTTTTTGATGGATCTCCGTCGTTATCTAAAAACGGCTCGTCGTTACTCCAAGCATCTAACCTAACTTCTGGCTTAATTGTTAAATCTTCAACAGTAAAGCTGCCAGTTAAAGTAGTTGCAAAAACACTAGCTTCATCGTCTAAACCATCAACTAACTCAGTAAAATACTCACCTCTTAATCCAAAAGTTGCAGTCTCAGAAGCTTTAATCTGTGGGTATAAGGCAACACCAGCAAAACCATTACCATCATTGTCTGCATACGCACCGTTAATACCTAAGTAAAAACTATCAGATAAATCAAATCCACCAGTATAGTCAATTTCAAAACCTAGGTTAGCTTTATCATCATAATATAAATTTAAGTACTGGCCAGCATACCCTAATTGCGCACCTAATGCGTACTTACTAGTTAAATTATTATCTACATCTGTTACGTTCATTACAGCAAGCATAAGACTAAAGTCATCAGACAATGTAAAATCTGCTTTTAAACCAGTATGAGAAAAAGGTCCACTTGAAAATAGGTGAGATGTACTGTAGTTAAAGTTACCTACAGGAGAAATAACCTCGTAACCTAAATACGTATTAAAACGACCCATTGTTAACTTTGTTCCTTCGCTTACATTCCAATATGCGTACAATTGGTTAACATTTAAACCTGTAATAGCTTGCTCACCTCTTGGGCCAAATACAAGGTCTGCTACAGCTCCTGTTTTTTCACCCTCATAACTAGCAATAATATTAGCCATACCTAGTGCAAAACCAGTTTCATTAGCAAAGGAGGTTAAAGGAGCTATTGGTTCACCTTCAGATGCTTTATCATCTGCAGTTAAATTTGTTCTAAAATACGCATCTACAGATCCGCTAATTTCTAATTTTTTATCTTCTTCTTCCTGAGCAAAAATTAATGCAGAGGATAACATAACTATTGAAAATGATATTTTTTTTAAGTAATTTGTTGTCGTATTCAATTTCATATTAAATAAATTATAAACCCTTTAATATTAGGGGTTTGTTAGTGATTTTGTTTTGTGTTATTGAAACATTTTATGACGGAGCGTTCTGCCAAACGCTCCGTTTTTGTTTCTGTTGATTATTTTTCAGTTGTTGTAAACTCAGGATATACTTCAATATCGTGTTCATGAACATCTAAACCTTCTAATTCTTCTTGTTTAGAAACTCTTAAACCAATAGTTTTCTTTAGTATAAAAAGTATAACAAATGTTGTTCCTGCAGCCCATAAAATGTAAGCTAAAGAACCATATGTTTGCACTAGTAGTAAGCTAGCTCCACCACCGTTTAATAGTCCGCCATCTAGGGCAAAAACACCTACTAAAACGGTACCTATAAAGCCACATACACCGTGTACAGATATTGCACCTACTGGATCATCAATTTTTAATTTTCTATCTATAAATTCAATAGAAAGTACAACTGCTATACCACAGATAAGACCTATAGCTAATGCTCCCCATGCGTTTACGGCACCACAACCAGCAGTAATACCTACTAAACCAGCTAAAGCACCGTTTAATGTCATAGATATGTCTGGTTTTCCGTACTTAATCCAAGTAAAGAAAAGAGCTGCAACTGCGCCAATAGCAGCGGCTAGGTTTGTATTTATAATAACACTTCCTGCAGCAATAGTGTTGTCTCCACCCCAAGCTAATTGAGATCCGCCATTAAAGCCAAACCATCCTAACCATAAGATAAATACACCTAAAGCACCAAGAATCATATTGTGTCCTGGTATAACATTTACTTTTCCGTTTTCATATTTT
The DNA here is from genome assembly GCF_039943695.1 of Cellulophaga sp. Taxonomy (NCBI): domain Bacteria; kingdom Pseudomonadati; phylum Bacteroidota; class Flavobacteriia; order Flavobacteriales; family Flavobacteriaceae; genus Cellulophaga; species Cellulophaga sp. Next base: position 34,540 of record NZ_JBDVAA010000014.1, read on the forward strand.
CCTATACGTGGGCCAACTAATATAGCTGCAACTAAAGCAGCGCCACCACCAACGGCGTGTACTACAGAAGAACCAGCAAAATCTACAAAGCCAGCTACATTTAACCAAGCATTATCGTCAAAAGGCCAGTACCAGCTACCAGAAATAGGATATATAATAGTTGTTAATATTGCAGAGAATATTAAGTATGTAGAAAATTTAGTACGTCCAGCTATAGCTCCAGATACAATTGTGGCAGCTGTTGCGCAGAAAACTGTCTGAAAAAATAGATTGTACCAATCTGTTGCAGAAAAGAAAAAGTATCCTTGTTCTGTTGGACTTGTTCTAAAGAATCCGCCTAAAACAGTATCACTACCGTACATAATACCGTAACCAACTGCCCAAAACATAATAGATCCTACGCAAAGGTCCATAATGTTTTTCATTATAATGTTACCAGAGTTTTTACTACGCGTAAAACCAACCTCTACTAATGTAAAGCCAGCCTGCATAAAAAATACTAGTATTGCTGCGATTATTATCCATAATGCACCCATATCACTATTGATGCTCTCAACAGCTTTAGTTAGTGCTTCTTGTTGTTCGTTAATCATAATCTTAAATTTTAATAGTGTCTTTGGTTTGGTTAGTTTATTCCTGCGTGCCCGTTTTCTTTAGTTCTTATACGGTATGCATCAATAATTTCAGATACAAATATTTTGCCGTCACCTACATTGCCTGTGTAAGCAGCATCTAAAATTGTGTTTACAGTTTTTTCTAAAAATTCGTCTGAAACTATAATAGATAAGTATCTTCTTTGGATATCAGTTGTGCTGTAAGATATACCTCTGTAGACGTGTCCCTGCTTTTCATTTCCAACTCCTGTAACATCCCAGTAGCTAAAAAAGTTTACTTCAATTTGGTGTAACGCTTTTTTTACATCATCAAATTGAGATTTTCTAATAATTGCTTCAATTTTTTTCATATCGTTTAGTTAATTACAGGGTAAATGTATTTAATTATGTATTACCCCTATTAAATTAATAGGGTTGAAATTAAATTTTTATGATATAAATAAAATAACCCCCACTTTAAATGGGGGTAATGTAATTATTATTTAATTTTTTGTTAAAATGATATTTAGATAATGAATAATTTGAGCACAAAGGGGTGTTTAATAGCAAAAATGCTACTATTGGGTGTTAATAATAGAAATAATATTATTTTTTTAAGAAGTATTATAAGGATTTAGAAATCCAGAAGCCCGCTATTACGGCAAATATGCCAATAGTAATACTTAATAAGGTGTATAGTGCAAAATGTAAAAAGTCACCACTCTTTAATAAAGTTTGATTTTCAAATGCAAATGTAGAAAATGTAGTGAAGCCTCCGCAAAAACCTGTAGCTAAAAGTAACGCTTGGTTTTCTGTAAGGTAATTGCCTTTTAGAGTTAAGCCTATAATAAGACCAATAAGTAAGCTACCAATTATATTAACTAAAAAAGTTCCTAAGAAATAGGGTTGAAATGAATTATTTAGTGTTTTGCTTATAAGAAAACGCAAAACACTTCCTGCTCCTCCGCCCAAAAAAACAAGTAATAACTGTTTCATACCTTACAAAGGTAAAAAACTATATTGCTTTTTTGTATTTTGTAGAGATTATATTAAGTGGGTATACTTTAGCAGTGTTTTCTGCTGTAGTTTTACTAATAGATTTTTTTGTTTTAGAGCTATTACGATTAACGCTAAACACTAGAAGTAAGGCATTTATAGCCACTAGGATAAATAAGATGTTAAGGAAAATAGTCATTAGGCAGGTTTTTTTATCAGTACAACGCAAAAATACGTGTTTTCTTACACTATAACGAAGAAAGTCTATTTTTTGTTGTGTGTTGCTTGATTTTTGTTATGAATGGTAAAAAAACGTTAATTTTTTAGAAATTGCTTAATAATAAACAAGGAGATTATGAAGATAATAAATGTAATTGCTACCCATTTTACACCAGAATAATTTTTTAAATGCAATTTTTTGTCCTTTTTATATGTAATTACAATAATAACAGTAAAAACAATTACAAAAAGAGCAGCAAATATATATTGTCCGGTGGTAAACATATTTCTATTTTTGTGCAAAACTAACGTAAAATAATACAAATGAAAAATAAACTTAAAGCAGTAGAGTTATTTCATAAATCTTTTGGAGCAGGAGTTTCTGAAGAATTAAAATCAGATCTAGGAGAGCAAAAGAACTTATTGCGTTTTAACCTTATGGATGAGGAAAATAAGGAGTATTTAGAAGCTGCCAATAATAAAGATATGGTAGAGGTTGCTGATGCTTTAGGTGATATGTTATATATTTTATGTGGTACAATATTGGAGCACGGTATGCAGTATAAAATTGAAGAGGTCTTTGATGAGATACAACGTAGCAATATGAGTAAGCTTGGTGCAGATGGTAAACCAGTGTATAGAGAAGATGGTAAAATATTAAAGGGGCCAAACTATTTTAAACCAAGTATAGAAGCTATTCTTAAAAAATAAAAAAAGTGCCTAATTAGGCACTTTTTTATATTATATAGGTTGGTAATAAGATTATTCAACCTTAAAACGCCATCCAAATTTATCTTCAGCTTTATTGTATTGTATGCTAGTGATACTATCTTTTAATAAAGTAGCATAACTATCGTCAACAGTAGGTAGCATATAATCTGTATCTCTAAAGCCAAAACCAGCAATAGGAGAAATAACAGCTGCAGTACCTGCACCAAACATTTCTTTTAAGCTACCATCTTTTGCGGCATCTACTAATTCTTGTACTTTAATTTTACGAACCTCAGTTTTTATACCTTGGTCTTCAGCTATTTTTAAAATACTTTTACGGGTAATACCATCTAAAATACGGTCACTAGTTGGGCACGTTAATAAAGTATCATTAATACGTACAAAAACGTTCATTGCACCTGCCTCTTCAATATACTCGTGTGTATTATCATCTGTCCAAATAACTTGTTGGTATCCTTTGTCTTGTGCTAATTTAGTTGGGTAGAACTGGCCAGCATAGTTACCACCAGCTTTTGCAAAACCAACACCACCGTTTGCAGATCTAGAATATTTTTCTTCTATAAGTACTTTTACTTCTCCAGAAAAATAAGAACCAGAAGGTGCACCACAGATTATAAATTTATATTCATCTGCAGGAGATGCATGAAAACCATTACCAGTTGCAAACATAAAAGGTCTAATGTATAAAGAACTTCCAGCAGATTGCGGAATCCAATCACTATCAGTCTTTAATAGTGCTTTTAACCCTTCCATAAAGTAATTTTCTGGAATTTCAGGAATAGCTAATCTTTTTGCAGATAAGTTTAAACGTTTATGATTATCTAAAGGACGAAACATCCAAATAGCATCTTGCTCATCTTTATATGCTTTCATTCCTTCAAAAATAGATTGTCCGTAATGGAAAATCTTAGAAGATGGATCTAAAGATATTGGCTGGTAAGGAACAACCTTTGGAGCTTCCCAAGCACCATTTTTATAATCGCAGACCAACATATGATCCATATAAATACTTCCAAACGAAAGATTATCAAAATCAACATCGTTTATTTTACTGTTTTTAGTCTTTTCTACACTAATTTGATTTGTAGTAACATCCATAGTATTCATAATTTAAGATCATAAAATTAATCAATTATCAGTACTAGTGCTTCTTTTTTAGATTAAAATTGTTCAAATTTGCATTCTATCACTAAATTTTATCAGATATGAAAAGTTTTAACATTTTGCTTGTAGTAATTTTATTGTTTATGTCTTGCAAGGAGGCAAAAAAAGAAACAGTAGTTCAGGAACCTGAGCAAAAAATAGAAGAATTAGCATCTTTTGGAGAAAAAATAACAGTAGATAACGCTAAGGTAACCAAAGAAATGGCAGTTGTTTATCATAATTTAGCAGTTGCAGACACGGTAACAACTAAGTTTAAGGGTAAGGTATTAGATGTTTGTCAGTCTAAAGGGTGTTGGATGAAATTAGATTTAGGAGATGGTGAACAAGCAATGGTAAAATTTAAAGACTATGGTTTTTTTATGCCTAAAGATATTACAGGTAAAGAAGTTGTAATAAACGGAAAAGCTTTTATAGAGCAAATGTCTGTAGACGAACAGCAGCATTATGCAGAAGATGGTGGTGCAACTAAAGAAGAAATAGCGCAAATTACTGAGCCTAAAAAAACCTACAGGTTTGAGGCAGATGGTGTGCTTTTAAAAGAATAAATATTTGAAACGTAAAATAATAACAACAGGTGATGGTTCTAAAACCATACAAATAGAGGATTGGAACGAGCAGTACCACTCTATACACGGAGCGGTGCAAGAAGCTTATCACGTATTTATAAAACACGGCTTATCTTTATTTAAAGATGAGCCTGTTTCTATTTTAGAAATTGGTTTTGGTACAGGATTAAATGCTATAATTACAGCGTTAGAGGCTTTTAAAAGTAATTTAACTATTAATTACACTGGTGTAGAGGCTTATCCTGTTTCGTTAGAAGAAGTATCGCAATTAAATTATATAGAGCAGTTAAATGCTAAAGAATCTGCAGATGTATTTGCTAAAATGCATAAAGTAGAATGGGAGGTAAGTAATACTATTTTGCCAAATTTTCAGCTTTTAAAGAGAAAACAAGATTTTTTAGAGATTACAGATAAAGCTACTTATAATCTTATTTATTTTGATGCTTTTGGCGCTAGGGTTCAGCCAGAACTTTGGACAGAGACTGTTTTTAAAATAATGTACAATGCGTTAAAAACTAACGGAGTGTTGGTAACATACGCAGCAAAAGGTAGTGTTAGGCGCGCTATGTTGGCAGTTGGTTTTAAGGTAGAACGCTTGCCAGGACCTCCAGGAAAAAGAGAAATGTTAAGAGCAACTAAGTCATAAGTAGTTTTTTACAATAAACTTTAGTGACATTTTGACATTTTTAAAGAAATGGCAGTACTTTTGCCATCTTAAAATCCAAGACATTAAACGTTAGCATATAATGAGTAAAAAAGATAAAGCTGAAGAAGTAGCACAAGAAGAAAAAATAAACAAAGCTGCTGAAGAAGTTAAGGAAAATGCAGAAGCTCCTGTTGAAGAAACAGTAGAGTTGTCTGTAGAAGAACAATTGCAACAAGACTTAGCAAAAGAAAAAGATAAGTTTTTACGTTTGTTTGCTGAGTTTGAAAACTATAAAAAGAGAACGTCTAAAGAGCGTATGGACTTGTTTAAAACAGCAGGTCAAGAAGTTATAGTATCAATGCTTCCAGTTATGGATGATTTTGACAGAGCAATGAAAGAAATTTCTAAGTCTGAAGATAAAGAGCTAGTTACTGGTGTAGAGCTAATACAAAATAAATTTACAGAAACTTTAAAGGGTAAAGGTTTATTGGAGATAGAAGTTGCGCAAGGTGATGCATTTAATGCAGATGTGCACGAGGCTATTACTCAAATTCCTGCTCCGGATGAAAAGTTAAAAGGTAAAATTATAGACGTAATAGAGAAAGGATTTACGTTAGGAGATAAAATTATTCGTCACCCAAAAGTAGTTGTTGGGAACTAAAAATAAGAAATGAAAGAAGATTTTTACAGCATATTAGGCATCACTAAAAATGCAACTGCAGCAGAAATAAAAAAGGCATACCGTAAAAAAGCAATAGAATTTCACCCAGATAAAAATCCTGGTGATGCTAAGGCAGAGGAGATGTTTAAAACAGCAGCAGAAGCATATGAAATTTTAAGTGACCCTGATAAAAAAGCAAGATATGATCAATACGGTCACGCTGCCTTTGAAGGTGGTGCTGGCGGTGGCGGTGGCGGCTTTGGCGGCATGAATATGGATGATATCTTTAGTCAGTTTGGAGATATCTTTGGCGGTGGCGGCTTTGGTGGTGGCTTCGGCGGCGGTTTTGGCGGTGGCCAACGTAGAGTAAAAGGTTCTAATCTTAGAATTAGAGTTAAGCTTACTTTAGAGGAGATTGCTAATGGCGTAGAAAAAAAGGTCAAAGTTAAACGCAAAGTGCAAGCAGACGGTGTTACTTATAATACTTGTACTACTTGTAATGGCTCTGGGCAGGTTACTAAAATTGCAAATACAATTTTAGGAAGAATGCAAACTTCTGCTACTTGTAGCACTTGTGGTGGTAGTGGTCAAATTATAGATAAAAAACCAGCAGGTGCAGATGCACAAGGTTTAATAGCTAAAGAAGAAACTGTATCTATTAAAATACCAGGTGGTGTAGAAGATGGTATGCAGTTAAAGGTGCCAGGAAAAGGAAACAGTGCACCAGGTAATGGTGTTAACGGTGATCTAATAGTACTTATAGAGACAGAGGAGCACAATACTTTAAAAAGAGAAGGTGATAACTTGCATTATGATTTATATATAAGTATTTCTGAAGCAGTTTTAGGTACTTCTAAAGAAATTGATGCTGTTGGCGGAAAAGTACGTATTAAGCTAGAAGAAGGTATACAGTCTGGCAAAATATTACGTTTAAGAGGTAAGGGTATTACAAGCTTAAATGGTTATGGTAGCGGAGATCTTTTAGTGCACGTAAATGTGTGGACACCAAAAGAACTTAACAAAGAACAAAGAGAGTTTTTTGAGCGTATGGCTGGCAATGAGAATTTTGCTCCACACCCAGAAAAATCTGATAAATCTTTCTTTGAGAAAGTTAAAGATATGTTCTCTTAAAGAGCAAAGAGTATTGAGCAGTGCTTGTCACTGCTCATTTTTTTTCCCATCCTTATGTAAATAAGGGTGGGTTTTATTTTTATATGCTACCATTTATCTATCTTTGGAAAAATTGTGAAAATGAGTACTATTTTGGCGGCAAAAGGTGTTTCTAAAAAATTTGGAGACCATACAGCCCTAAACAATGTTTCCTTAGAAATTCCTAAGAATTGTATATATGGTCTACTTGGACCTAATGGCGCAGGAAAAACTACGCTAATACGTATTATAAATCAAATTACTTTTCCAGATACTGGTGCTGTTTTTTTTGATGGCGAACCCTTAAAACCAGAGCATATAGCAACTATTGGCTATTTGCCAGAGGAAAGAGGTTTGTATAAAAGTATGAAGGTTGGTGAACAGGCTTTGTATTTGGCACAGTTAAAAGGCTTATCTAAGGCAGAAGCTACAAAACGACTTAAATATTGGTTTGATAGGTTAGATATAGGAGATTGGTGGAATAAGAAAGTGCAGGAGTTATCTAAAGGTATGGCACAAAAAATACAGTTTGTTGTAACTGTACTTCATCAACCTAAATTATTAATTTTTGATGAGCCTTTTAGTGGTTTTGATCCTATAAATGCTAATATAATAAAGGATGAAATTCTTCACTTAAAAGAAGAAGGTGCTTCAATAATATTTTCTACTCACCGTATGGAATCTGTAGAAGAATTGTGCGAGTACATAGCACTTATTCATCAATCAGAAAAAATACTAGACGGAAAATTATCAGACATTAAAAAAGAGTATAAAAACAATATTTTTAATGTAGGGTTGCAAGTATCTGAGCAGAATGATGTTTTAAAGAAGTTGGAAGAAAAACATAAAATATGGACACCATCTTATAATGAGCAAGATGAGCAGTTAGATTTTAAAATACAATTGCCTTCTAATGATACAGGTGCATTGTTAGGGTATTTATCAGAAAAAGGAAAAGTAAACCACTTTGTAGAAACAATACCGTCTGCAAACGATATTTTTATACAAACCGTAAAAAGCAAAACAAAGTAGTGGGTAAATTAAGCTTAATTATAAAAAGAGAGTATTTAGCTAAAGTAAAAAATAAGTCGTTTATAATAATGACTTTTTTAAGTCCTATTTTAATGGTAGGTATGGTTGCTTTGGTCTTGTATTTAGCAATGCTAAATGATAGTGATAAAAGAGTTATTACTGTATTAAATGAGAGTAGTTTTTATGCAGATGATTTCATAAATACAGAAAGCACATCTGTAGTGCGTTTTAAAAATATAAGTTTAGAGCAGGCTAAAGATTCTACAGAGCAACTTGGTTACTATGGTTTGGTTTTTATACCAAATGGTAAAACTTTAGAAGATGTGGCAAAATCTTCATATTTTTTCTCTAAAGAATCTCCTACAGATGGTTTTTTAGAGGATTTAGAAGATATTTTTCAATATAGATTAAAGCAAAAAAGATTAGAGAGTTTAGGGGTTTCAGAACAACAGTATAGTTCTATTAGCAAAAACTTTTCTATACATACGGCTACATTTCAAGGAAAAGAAAATTTAAAAGGATTAAACGAGCTTAACGCTATAATTGGTGGTGGTTTTGGCTATTTAATAATGATGTTTATTATAATCTACGGTAGTTTTGTAATGCGTAGTGTAATAGAAGAAAAAACAAGTAGGGTAATAGAAGTTATTATTTCATCGGTTAAGCCTTTTCAGTTAATGATGGGTAAAATAATAGGAACATCTTTGGCGGGGGTAACTCAGTTTGTGATATGGGTAGTATCTGGTTCTATTTTATTTTTAATTGTATTTTTAATTTTTGATTTAGATATGACTGCCTTGCAAAATGGTAGTTCTAGTTTACCGCAAGCACAAGCTATGAAAATGGCAAGTGGAGGTATGGAGGATAACATACAACAATATGCCGAAATGTTTTTGCAAATACCTTGGGTATCTTTGTTTAGCTTTTTCTTGGTATATTTTGTTTTAGGGTATTTAATTTATAGTTCTATATATGCGGCAATAGGTGCTGCTGTAGATAATGAAACGGATACGCAACAGTTTATGTTACCTGTAATATCACCACTAATGTTAGCTATTTATGTTGGTTTTATTTCGGTTTTTAGTAACCCTCATGGGCCAGTGGCAGTTGGGTTTTCTTTATTTCCGTTAACGTCTCCAATAGTAATGTTAATGCGTTTATCTTCTGGTATAGGAGAAGGTGGTGTGCCAGTTTGGCAATTGGTAGTTTCTGTTTTGTTATTAATAATTACCTTTTTATCTATTGTGTGGTTGGCAGCAAAAATATATAGAATAGGTATTTTAATGTATGGTAAAAAGCCAAGTTATAAAGATTTATATAAGTGGTTAAAATATTAATATGGAAGAGTTAAAAAATATTCTTAAATACTTAAAAGACTTAATGTCTTACAAGTTGGTAGATGGTGATAAAGTAGTTATTACGGTAAGTACTTTGGTTACTATTGTGGTGGCTATTTTGGCTGTTACCTATATTTTAAAACTCATACATAGAATAGTTGTTGCTAAATTACCGCAAGACGATAAAAATAAGTTTTTAAGTATATTTAATTTTTTAAAGTACTTTTTGTACATCCTAGCAGTAATAACTGTTTTGCACTCTTCTGGTGTAGATTTAACTGTTTTGCTTACTGCATCTGCCGCTTTATTTGTTGGTTTAGGTTTTGCACTGCAATACCTTTTTCAGGATATAATTTCTGGAATTTTAATTATTTTAGATCAATCTTTACATATAGGAGATATTATAGAGGTAGAGGGTAAAGTTGGTAGAGTTTTTGAAACTAGATTAAGAACAACAAGGGCTTTAACCAGGGATGACAAGGTAATTGTTATACCTAACCATAAATTTTTAACAGATAGTATTTACAACTATACTCAAAACCATAAAACTACAAGAGAAAATGTAAAAATAGGTGTTGCGTATGGTAGTGATGTAGAATTGGTGTCTAAGTTGTTATTAGAGATTATAGATGGTAAAAAAGGAATTCTAAAAAATCCTGCACCTTTTGTACTATTTGAAGATTTTGGAGATTCTGCACTTATGTTTTCTGTGAATTATTATACTAATGATAGTTACGGCGACCCTAGAATTAAAAGTGATTTACGTTTTTTAATAGACGCGGCTTTTAGAAAAAATAATATTTCAATCCCTTTTCCACAAAGAGATATACATATTATTAATAAATAATTTAGTTGATATTTACGTATACATTAGTGTCTTATATGAAGAAGCTTTTATGGGTTTGTATATTTCTAATAGTACAATGTGCTTTATCACAAAGCTCAGATATTGTAAGGTTAGAGTATACTACTTTGCCAAAAAAAGAGTCCTCTAGAAGTATTTCTAGATTTAGATTCTTAGCAAATTTACCTATTAAATTAAATGATGAAAATTACATAATTACTGGAGCAGAATATGGTATCATAGACTTTGCAAACGATAGTATTTATGAGTTTGATGATAAGGAGTTAGAGAAATTAAGAATTGTAGATCTTAATTTGGGTTATGCACATATTTTAAATGAAAAATGGACTCTTATTGGTTTGCTAACACCAAGGTTGGCTTCTAATTTTATTAACGGAGTGCAGAAGGAAGATTTTAATTTAAATTATTCTGTGCTTGCTATAAAGGCAGATATGAAAAAGGAAAAACCTACTCGTTTAATACTGGGCTTGTCTTATAATAATGCAACAGGTTTTGATGTTCCTTTACCAATAATAAGTTACTATAAAAAATTTCATCCTAATTGGTCTTATATGGTTGGTGTTCCTAGAATGGAGTTTAAATATCATTTAAAACAGCACCACACATTTAAAGCGGCATTATTATTGGATGGTTATTTTGTAAATGTGCAAAATGATATTGCTTTGCCAGATAATGATTTAGGCTCTGGTTTGTCTTTATCTGTTGTGGTAGGTGCTTTTGGTTACCAATATAATATTAATAAAAACATTTCTTTTTATTGTTTAGCAGGTCACACTTTGTCTCAAAGGGGTTTGTTAAGAGATGAAGAAAGAAAAAGTGTATATTCGTTATATGACGATGGTAATGTATATTTTAAAACAGGATTTAAAATAGGAATTTTTTAAAACACGTATATGTCAAAAATACTAGTAATAGAAGACGAAGCTGCAATACGCAGAGTTTTGGTAAAAATTTTATCGGAGGAGAGTGATACCTATAATGTTGAAGAGGCAGAAGACGGTTTAAAAGGTATAGATGCTATTAAAAAAAACGATTATGATTTAGTTTTGTGTGATATTAAAATGCCTAAAATGGATGGCGTAGAGGTATTAGAGGCTGCACGTAAATTAAAGCCAGAATTAGCTTTTATTATGATATCTGGTCACGGAGATTTAGATACAGCTGTAAATACAATGCGTTTAGGTGCTTTTGATTATATATCTAAACCGCCAGATTTAAATAGGTTGTTAACTACGGTACGTAATGCATTAGATCGTAAAGATTTAGTGGTAGAAAATACCAAGTTAAAAAAGAAAGTAAGTAAAAACTACCAAATGGTAGGGGAGAGTGATGGCATAGCTTTAATTAAAGATATGATAGAGAAAGTAGCCCCTACAGATGCGCGTGTTTTAATTACAGGGTCTAACGGTACAGGTAAAGAATTGGTTGCGCATTGGTTGCACGAAAAAAGTCCACGTAGCAAAGCGCCATTTATAGAAGTAAATTGTGCTGCAATACCATCAGAATTAATAGAGAGTGAACTTTTTGGTCACGTAAAAGGAGCGTTTACATCTGCTGTAAAAGATAGGGCAGGTAAGTTTGAAGCAGCAAATAAGGGAACTATTTTTTTAGATGAAATAGGAGATATGAGTTTGTCTGCGCAAGCTAAAGTATTGCGTGCCTTGCAAGAAAGTAAAATATCTAGAGTAGGTACAGATAAAGATATAAAGGTTGATGTTAGAGTAGTAGCAGCTACAAACAAAGATTTAAAAAAGGAAATAGCAGATGGTAACTTTAGAGAAGATTTATACCATAGACTGGCGGTAATACTTATTAAAGTACCTGCTTTAAATGATAGGAGAGATGATATTCCTTTATTAATAGCCTACTTTGCAGATAAGATTAGCAAAGAGCAAGGAACTACTAAAAAAGTGTTTTCAGACAAAGCAATTTCATTATTGAAGAGTTATGACTGGACAGGTAATATTAGAGAGTTGCGTAATGTGGTAGAACGTTTAATTATTTTAGGCGGAAAAGAGGTAACAGAGGAAGATGTAAAATTATTTGCTAGTAAGTAATAATAGTTTTAATAAATACAAAAAAGCCTAGATTTTAAATCTAGGCTTTTTTGTATTTATAGGTTTATGAGTATTACATCACTTTGCTTCCTAGGTATTTTTGTACTTCGTAAACATCTATGCTTTTATTAAATTTTTTACTTACAGATGGGAGGTTTTCACTAGAAATCCAAATTTTTAATTCGGCATCTAAATCAAAAGTGCCAGCTGTTTCTAAAGAAAATCTAGAAATGCTTTTGTATGGCATAGATTTATATTCTGCTTTGCTGCCAGTAAGTCCTTGTACGTCTATTAATATTAAGCGTTTGTTGGTAAACATAAAAGTGTCTCTTACTAATTTAAAGCCTAATTCTACTTGTTCACCGTCTATTAGAAGTCTTCCGTATTTTTCATTAAGTTTATCTACAGATACCTCACTAGCGTTACCAAGTATTTTATTAAATAATCCCATTGTTTGCTTAAGGTTTAGTTTGCTTCTTCAGTTTTGTTCTCGTCTTTGTTAAGCAACTTTGCAGATACTTTGTAATCTGCAGTATATATCATTTTTGGTGTTGCCTTTTTTAAATCAAAATAAGCTCTTTTGTACCATTTGGCATCGGTAGCTTTTTTTCTGTAATCTTCATTGGTTTTAGTTGTGCCAAATTCTTCATTTATATATGGTTTAATAGCGTGTATTCCAATACCAAAGTATTCTATACGCTCTAAAACCATTGCAAAATCTAACTCAGAGAAATAAAAGTTTTCTTCAGAGTCAAACCCAGTATTTAAATTTTTAAGATCTGTAAAAACGTTCTTCTGTAAAAATTCTAATTTAGTCATAGTTAATCTAAGGTGTATGTATTTTTTAAACAGTAATTTTTATACTGTTATTTTTTTCTGTTTAGTACTTTATATTCTTCGTAGCAACCGCTAATAGCGTCTAAAATTTGTAGGTCGTTGGCAGTTTGTATAAAAGATTTAGAGTAGTTACAGTTGTTTAAAATGTCTTCAATATCTACTTTTTCTAATTGAAGTAATTCTGTTAGTGTTTCTCTATCAAACTTTGCTGCTAGCAAATCTCTAATACGGTCATCTTCTTTAATTTGACGAAGTTTACGCATTTGTGCAGGTTTTTTTCCAAATAAATTACGGAGTAAATCTGCTGGGTTTAATATTGCGCCAAGTACTTTTGTAACTGCACTTGGGTTTTTATTACCAGCTTCATAACCTGTGTTTAGTCCAGATATTGCGTATTGGTAAGAGTCATTTAAACTCACGTTTTTGGCATCTATCTCTAAAAAACCTGTTAGTTGGTATGGTTTAACAACAACTTCTTCTAAAGCAAATGCTAGTTCTGTTAAGGTAATTTCTGTATCCTTAAATTTAAGCATATCGTTAGTTACTTTAATTTTTTGAGATTTAAAACCAAGATACGTTAAGTAAAGTGTGTCGTTAGCAACTGCGGGTATTGTAAACTTACCATCTTGATCTGTAATAGTACCTTTTACTTGGTTTAGGTTTACAATGTGCACGCTAGGCATAGGTTCGTCTGTCTGCGAATTTATAATTGTTGCAGAAAACTCATTTTTGTTTTCTTTAGCTTTTTTGTCTTGAGAAAATCCAATAAATGTAACTAAGCTAAAAATAAGTAGGATGTATTTGTTCATAAAAAGGTGGTGTCATTTATCTTCTACTAAAAAGTCTAAGATATTAAAGTTTATCTCTTTAGCTGTGGTGTAAGGGTTAAATTTTTGATTTAAGTTGGTAAATAAACAAAAAAAATACGCCGAAGCGTATTTTTTAGTATTCTATTAACTTAAAAAGACTAGTATCTTCTTTTGCTTTTTTTGTTTCCGTATCCTCCACCGCTATCGCGACTTCCTCTACTGTCTTTGCTACGAGAACGACCTCTGTCTCCACCGCCGCTTCTATTATCTCTTCCTCCACGAGAAGAAGAACGACCTCTGTCGCCACCGCGTCCACCACGATCTCTTCCTCCTCTGCGGCCTCCGCCACCACCAGGGTTGTTAGATATTTCTACGTTAACAAATCTTCCGTCAACTTTAAATTCAGTAAACGTTGCTAATACTTTTTCAGAGTGTTCTGCATCTGTATTAAAGAAAGAGAAACTTTCTTTAACATCTACTTTAAACACATCTTCTTTACCAAGACCAACAGTTTCTTTTAAGAAATCTTTTAATGTCATCCAATCGTAATCATCACGCTCACCAACATTAATAAAGTAACGTACAGAACCACTTGTAGGTATTTCTGCTTTATTTCTTCCGCGTTCATCACGATCTCCTCTTTCTCCACGGTCAGAGCCATTTAAGTCTCTAGTTTTATTGTAGTAGTCAAAGAAACGAGTAAACTCTACAGAAACAATCTTCTTAATAAGATCCTCTTTATCTAAACCTTCTAATATTTCATTAATGGCAGGTAAGTAACTTTCTACTTCCTCATTAATCTTAGTATCTTTAATTTTATTGGCTAAATGGTGCAATTGAATTTCACAAATCTCCATTCCTGTTGGAATCTTTTTTGATAAAAATTCAGTTTGTAGCTTTCTTTCTAAGGCTTTTATTTTACGTAACTCACTACGAGTTACAATAACCATAGATACACCAGATTTACCAGCTCTACCAGTACGCCCACTACGGTGAGTGTATGTTTCTATTTCATCTGGTAATTGATAGTTTATTACGTGTGTAATATCATCTACATCTATACCACGTGCAGCAACATCTGTTGCAACAAGCATTTGTATTTGTTTTTTACGGAAAGCGTTCATTACCAAATCTCTTTGGTTTTGACTTAAATCTCCGTGTAAAGCACCAGCATTGTAACCGTCTTCAATTAATTTTTCGGCAACCCTTTGTGTATCTCTCTTAGTTCTACAAAAAACAACAGAGAAAATATCAGGATTGGTATCTGCTAATCTTTTTAACGCAGGGTATCTATCTCTACCGCCAACAACATAATACTCATGTTGTACTGTAGTTGCACCTGCATTTTTAGATCCCACTGTAATTTCTTGTGGGTTGTGCATAAATTTTTTAGCAATGGTAGAAACTTCTCTTGGCATAGTTGCAGAGAATAACCACGTAAATTTTTCATCTGGAGTGTTAGATAAAATGTCTTTAATGTCTTCATAGAAGCCCATGTTTAACATCTCATCCGCTTCATCTAATACACAGTAATCTAATTTAGAAATGTTAACCATACCACGGCTAATCATATCTTTTATTCTACCAGGAGTAGCAACAACAATTTGTGCTCCTCTTCTAATTTGGTTTGCTTGGTCTGTAATACTAGCACCACCGTAAATTGCAACTACATTAAGTCCTTTTTCGTATTTAGAATACGCTTTAAGCTCATTTGTAATTTGTAAACAAAGTTCACGTGTTGGTGAAAGTATTAATCCTTGAGTAGTTCTGCTACTAGAATCAATTTTCTGAATTAACGGAAAACCAAAAGCTGCAGTTTTACCAGTACCTGTTTGTGCTAATGCTACAAGGTCTGTGTCTTCATTTAAAAGGATTGGAATTGCTTTTTCTTGTACTTCTGAAGGTGATTCAAACCCAAGATCTACAATAGCATCAAGTAGGGACTTGTCTAGCCCTAATGCTTCAAATTTTGTCATAATATGTTATTCTTAATCGCAAATATGTATGTTACATAGAGCGTTTATCATATTATAACTCAGAGTAACACATGCTATACCAGCGGCGTTTTTAATAAAGTGCAAAAGTACTCTAAATATTTTGAATAACCATACAACATAGATAATACTTGTTTTTATGGTGCAAGACTATAACCATATACAGACATAACAACACCAATAACACCAAAAATTATCATTAAAACTACTAATGATTTTTGCAACTTAGGATTGTCATAAATTATGATGCAGACGGCACCTAAAACAATACTTATTTGAAAAAAAAGAACACCAAAATCAAACTTACGAGTGGCAATATCATATTTATTAGCAAGTACTTTCCACTCGTTAATACCAGTTATTACGCCCATTTTGCCATCTAAGTCTTGTGTCCACTCTTTTTTTTCTATATTTTTTGATCCAATTAAAATCTCGTGTTTCTCTGCTTTGTATTTTTCAATTTTAGCTTTCGTTTTTTCAATTTTATTGTAAACAAAATCTCTTTTTTCTTCTGCTATTGCATTTGTATAAAGCAGTGCTTCAAGATTGTCTAATTCACTTTCTTTTAAACTCTCTTTTATGCTTTTAGACTGATACCAGCTAGAATAATTGACCAATTTATTGTGAGCAATCATCATTTCTTCCTCTAATTCGCCGTTTACTAATTGAGAAATAGCCATAAGTGCAGCAAAAAATGCAATAAGTACACCGCCATATGCTTCGGCACGTTCAGATGCTACTGAAACTTCTACGGTTTGCTTAGGCATTTTTGTATCCTTTTAAAAAAGTAATTAATTGTTGTGTTGCTTTAGCTCTATGGCTTATTTGGTTTTTTGTACTAAGTGGTAGCTCTGCAAAAGTAAGGTTGTAGTTCTCTGGGGTAAAAATAGGATCGTATCCAAAACCATCTTTACCTTGTTTGCTTTTAGTTATTTTACCGTTTACAACGCCTGTAAATATATGCTGTTCCCCGTTTAAATTTAATGCAATAGCAGTTTTAAAATGTGCAGTTCTATTGTTACTATCACCTAAATTGTATAGTAATTTGTTCATATTATCTTCTGCACTTTTTTGTTCACCAGCGTAACGAGCAGTGTAAATACCAGGTTCGCCGTTTAAAGCATCTACTAGTAAGCCAGTATCATCAGAAAAACAAGGTAAGTTATATTTTTCTGTAACATAATTTGCTTTTTGTTTGGCATTACCTTCTATGGTATCTGCGGTTTCAGGAATATCATCAAAACAACCAATATCTGTTAAAGAAACCAGTGTAATGTTTTTAGGAACAAGAGCCTCTACCTCTTTAAACTTGTTAGTGTTATGCGTTGCAAATACTATTTTCATTGGTGATGCTTATTTGTTTTTTGTAATTCTTTAGGTGAAAACCTAAAAAAACAAGCGCAAAAGTAGTAATTTTATTTTCTTAAAAATAGTAATGTATGTCTTTAAAGCTTCCGCCAGTAGTAGTGGTTTTTGTGTTTGGATTGGTAATGTATGTTTTAGCTAGGTTTTTACCTTTTGGAATTTTTGATTTTTTTGGAAGAACAATGCTTTTAAAAGGTTTGTTAGTGGTTATGCTTTTGGTTTTAGCAGCATCAACCTATAAATTTTTAAAAGCCAAAACAACAGTAGATCCTAAAAACCTTAGCAAAACTAGTGCATTGGTAACTACAGGTATTTATAAGTTTACAAGAAACCCAATGTATTTAGCAATGTTGTTATTACTTATTGGTTGGGGTTTATTTTTAAGCAATGCTTTTAATATGTTAATAGCAGCTGGTTTTGTGTCTTATATGAATGCTTACCAAATAAAACCAGAAGAAGAAATGTTAACCCAAAAGTTTGGTAAAGAATATACGAGTTACACTAAAAAAGTGCGTCGTTGGTTTTAATTTTATTATCATATTCTTAATTTAAGGGTGCTTAAAAAACAATTTTTATAGCATATGTGATGATACGCCTTTTTTGCTTTAATTTTATTTTGATTTAACTGCTTAAACACTAATATTTTTTACTTTTACTACTTAAATTTTTTTAAAATGGTAGACCAAGGGAGAAAATATGTTTTTGATTTTGATAGCACTCTAACCAGAGTTGAAGCTTTAGATGTTTTAGCTGAAATTACATTACAAGGTAATGCTAACAAAGATGAAATTATTAAAGAAATACAAGAAATTACCAATCTAGGAATAGATGGCGATATCTCCTTTACAGAATCCTTGGAGAAGCGTATAAAACTTTTAAACGCTCATAAAAGTCATTTAACACAATTGGTAGAAGAGCTTAGAGATAAAATTTCTAAGTCTATAGAAACTAATAAAGAATTTTTTCATAATTATTCTGATGATATTTATGTTATTTCTTGTGGTTTTAAAGAGTTTATAGATCCCATTGTAGAGGAGTACAACATACCAGCAGAAAAAGTGTATGCTAATACTTTTAAGTTTGATGAGGATGGTAATATTGTTGGTTTTGATGAAGCTAATGTATTGGCGTCTCACAACGGAAAAATTGAATGCCTTAAAAATCTACATTTAGAAGGAGAAGTACAAGTAATAGGAGATGGGTATAGTGATTATGTAATGCGTGAAGCTGGTATTGCAGATAAGTTTTTTGCATACACAGAAAATGTGAGCAGAGACAAAGCTACAGATAATGCAGACCACGTTACACCTAATATGGATGAGTTTTTGTTTGTAAACGATTTACCAAGGAAAATATCATACCCGAAAAATAGAATTAAAATATTGTTGTTAGAAAATGTGCATCCGGCAGCATTTCATAATTTATCTGAAGATGGTTTTTCTGTGGAGTTAGTAAAGCACAGTCTACCAGAAGAGGAATTAATAGAAAAATTAAAAGGAGTACACGTTTTAGGTATTCGTTCTAAAACACAAGTAACCAAAAAGGTATTAGAAGCTGCAGATAAGTTATTGGTAGTAGGTGCATTTTGTATAGGTACTACGCAAATAGATTTAGAAAGTGCTAAAAAAAGAGGAGTTGTTGTTTTTAATGCTCCGTATAGTAATACACGTTCTGTTGTAGAGTTGGCTATTGGAGAAATAATTACGTTAATGCGTAATGTATTTCCTAGAAGTCAGGAAATTCACAATGGACAATGGAATAAAACTGCTATAAACTCTAGAGAAGTACGTGGTAAAAAATTAGGAATTGTAGGGTATGGTAATATTGGTAAGCAATTATCTGTTTTAGCAGAAGCTATTGGTATGCGAGTGTATTATTATGATGTTAACGACCAGTTAGCACTTGGTAATGCAATTAAATGTAATACACTAGAAGACTTGTTAAATGTGTCTGATGTTGTTACGTTGCATATAGATGATAACCAAGCTAACAAGAACTTTATTGGTGAACGAGAAATTAAGCAGATGAAGAACGGAGCTATGCTTATAAACTTATCTCGTGGTTTTGTAGTAGATATACAAGCTTTAGTAGCAGCACTAAAAAGCGGAAAAATTGGCGGAGCAGCAGTAGATGTTTATCCAGAAGAGCCACGTAGTAATGGTGAGTTTTTTACAGAGCTGCAAGGGTTAGAAAACGTAATATTAACACCGCACGTTGGTGGTAGTACAGAAGAAGCGCAAAGAGATATTGCAGATTTTGTACCTAATAAAATTATGGAGTATATTAACTCTGGTAATACCGTAGATGCTGTAAATTTCCCTAGTATACGTTTGCCAAGGCAAACAAATGCGCACCGTTTTTTACATATACATAAAAACGTACCAGGTATAATGGCTAAAATAAATAAGGTTTTAGCAGAATACGAAATGAATATAACAGGACAGTATTTATCTACAGACAATGAGGTTGGGTATGTAATTACAGACTTAGATAAAAAGTACAATAAAGAAGTTATTAAAGCTCTAAAAAAGGTAGAAAACACTATTAAATTTAGAGTGCTTTATTAGTATTGTATGTGTTACAAGTAAATAAAAGGACTGTACTTAAAAGTGCAGTCTTTTTTTATTACATCTTATTCTAGAAAATTTTTAACTACAGTTTTTATAAAAAATATGTTCTTTTTTCTTTTTAATTTATAACTAATAATATTTCCTAGTTTTGTTTTTAGTTGCTCTATTTCTTTGTTGCTTAAATCTTTAACAGGAGTGTTATTAATTTCTAATATTTGATCATTTAAAGAGACTTTTGCGGTATTATTTTTATTGTTAAAAGTGGTGCTCACAAATGCCTTTTTACCTCTTTTTATAATTTTAAAGCCATCAGTAATTAATTCAGACGCTACCTTTACTTTATCTCTAGATTGTTCTAGTATTAGCTTGTTCTGGTTACTGTAAATGGTAAAGTGCTTTAGCATTCCGCCTCCTATAAAACCAATAAACTTATTGTTGGGAAAATTGTTTAGTGTTGTATTTGCAATATCTACTAGCACACCATTGTATGTTTTACTCCCAACAAGTACTTTAGTTTTATTAGTTATAAGTGTATTGTTTAAGCCAGAAGAGTGTGCTGTTGGCATAGTTACGTCAACATAACTAAAATTGTCTCTAATACTTTTTTTTAATTCGAGTAAATTATTGTTGGGGTAGTTTAACAGCGTTACATATCTGCCATTTCCTGTATCTACCATAAAGTGGCCAGAAATAACTGTGTCACCAATTGTAACTGTACTGTAAATTTCATAAAAACCGTAAAGGTATAAATTGTCTTTGTTTTTTGATAATGGGATACTATTACTTTGTTCTAAATTCTGCTCTTCATTATTGCTTAATGTTATTCGTTTTTTATGGTAATCAACTTTTACATTAAATTGTCTAAAAAAGTCTAGGTTAATGGTTGCTTTATGAAAAGCATTAAAATCGTACTCGTTAACTAATACACTTCTTATGTTATCTTCTTTTTTTAAATAGCGATTAAATGTATCTCCTAGAGAGACTGATACATCTTTTTTAATTAAATCTATGTTGTTTTTTATGACAAATTGATGATCAATATTAAAACCACTAGAACCTGTGTCGTACATAAAATAACAAGGGTTGTTATTTATTTTACCTTTTATAAATATTCTGTTTTTAGCTAATTTAAAAGGAAGTGTATGTACTATATTTTGAGAAAATAAAGAGGTAGAAAAACTAAATAATAGTATGTAAAGAAGTTTTGTTTTCAATTATTAATACTATTTAGTAGATGCTATTTTATTTATAATTCGGTTAAAATTTATACTGTCTGATGGTCTTGGAGCGTTTTCTAAAATAATTTCATTGTTTTTGTTTAAAATAGAATATCTAGGAATTGTTTCTACTCTTAAATACTTTAGAAGTTTAGGGTATTTATTGTTTAATAATAAATACTGTTCTTTGCCCTCTAGTTTAGACTCTAATGTTTTGGATTTTTGTAACCACTGTTTCTGGTTTTCATCAATAGAAATGTAAATCCAGTTAATAGGTTGTTTTTTAGATAAATTGTTTTTAAAGTTAGAGCTTTTTTTAATTTCAGTAATACAGGGACCGCACCAACTAGCCCAAAAAGCTATAACTTTTATTTTATCTTCACTTTGTTTTAAAATATCTTTTAACTGTATGGTGTCACCTTTAATGGTTAACAATTTTTCGTCTAAAACAATATTAGGAAGTTCTAGATTTAAAAGCTTCATTTTTTCTTGAATAATAGTTAATTCATTTACGTAAGATGTATTTTTTAGTAAAGGCTTATACTCGTTAATAACCTTATTAAGTATATCTACATTAGTTTTGCTGTTTCCAAATCCTTTTTCATAATAATCATAAATAAGTCTGCTTATGGCAAAATGCTTTAATTCTCCGTCTAGGTTTTTTTCTATAAAATCTTTTTCTTTTGCAAAGGTTTTTTCTGAATAATCTAGATAATCATAAGTAACAAAATAGTGCCTAATAAAATCTGTAAGGCTTCTTTTAAAATAATCATTATTGATTAATTCTGGTTTTTTAAAGTCAGTTATGGTAACATTGTTAAAGTATTCTTTTGGATTAAAAATTTCTTCAGATTTTAATTTTTCAGTTTTATTTACTGTAGAAAAAACACTTTCTGTATTGTTAAAATAACTTGCAGAGCACTCCGACTTTATATTTCTAGGAGCCATTAAGTTGTATAAATATTCATATTCTATTTCTTGGCCAACAAGACTTTTAAAGTCGTTAGAAACTACATTGTTTTTTATATAAGATTCATAGAATAGTTTTTTTGCGTTATATACATAAGAGCAACTGTCTTTGTATTGCTTAATGTTATTTTTAAACGTAGGCCACTTTAACTGTAAAGAATCTAAAGAAGTGTAGAAATTATAATGAGAAGCATTTTTACCTGAAAATTGTAACAGCCCTTTTTCAGTAGAAAACTTTATACTATCACCTGGGGAAACTAAAACACGAGTGTTGTAAAAATCATCTCCAAAACTCATTAATTCAATAATTTGTGGTTTATCTATACTATCTAGTTTGTTACTGTAAACAATGTCAGATACCTTTTTGCTTTGGCCTTTATGGTTTGTTCCGTATAGGTAAGAGTAATTTAGTATGTTAAAATACTCTAGAGCTTTTTTATCCTTAGATGTTCCGCTAATAACAATAGGCTTATAAGTTTTGGTAGTACTTGTCTGTTTAGTGTTAACGGAGGTGGTTATTTTGTTTTTTTTGCAGGCAAACAATAAACTAAATAGTAGAAACAGTGTTGTGATGTATAATAGTTTATTTTGCTTCATATAAAAAAACTAATTTCTTAGTTCTAAAGTATAACTTAATATCACTTAAATAAGAATAATACTGTTAAAAATTAGTTAAAGCTATTTTTTACCTATGATGATAAGGCTCATTTTTTAAAATAGTAAACCCTCTGTAAATTTGTTCAACCACAAACAAGCGTACCATTTGGTGAGAAAATGTCATTTTAGAAAGACTAATTTTTCCTTTAGCAGTAGTGTAAATTGCATCACTAAAACCGTAAGGACCTCCAATAACAAAAACCAATTGTTTAATGCCGGCATTCATTTTCTTTTGTAAGTAATCAGAAAAATCTACAGAAGTAAATTGTTTTCCGTTTTCATCTAAAAGTATAAGCACGTCTGTAGAACTCAACTTTTTTAAAATAAGCTCGCCTTCCTTTTCTTTTTGTTGTGCTTCAGACAGGTTTTTTACATTTTTTATATCTGGTATAATGTCTAAATTAAATTTAATGTAGTGTCCTAATCGCTTTTCATATTCAGCAATTAAAGCTTGTAAATTTTTATTATCGGTTTTGCCAATGGCTAGTAGCTTAATAGTCATACCACAAATATAGTGTCAATTTTTAAAAATTATTAGATAACAACTGCATTATGTAGATAATCAAAAAAACAGTTAAAGTTTAATAAAACAATTTAGTAAATTAGCACAAAACAAAAACAAATTAATGATTTCAGAAGAGCAGTTTCAGAAAGAAATAGACCTAATTATAAGCAATGCAATACGCGAAGATGTTGGTGATGGTGACCATAGTTCTTTGGCTTGTATACCTGCAACAGCAACTGGTAAAGCAAAATTATTGGTTAAAGACAATGGTATTATTGCAGGTGTAGAATTTGCTAAACAAGTTTTTGCCTATGTAGATAAAAATTTACAAGTAGAAACACTTATTAATGATGGTGAAACTGTAAAACACGGAGATATTGTTTTTTACGTAACTGGTAGCTCACAAAGTATTTTAAAAGCAGAACGCTTAGTGTTAAACGCTATGCAGCGTATGAGTGCTATTGCTACTAAAACAAACTTTTTTGTAAAATTATTAGAAGGTACAAGTACTAAGATATTAGATACACGTAAAACTACACCAGGTTTACGTGCAGCAGAAAAATGGGCTGTAAAAATAGGAGGCGGAGAAAACCACAGATTTGCTTTGTATGATATGATTATGCTAAAAGATAACCATATAGATTTTGCAGGAGGTGTAACCAAAGCCATAGAAAAAACTAAAGAATACTTAAAAGAAACAGGCAGAGACTTAAAAATTATAGTTGAAGCTAGAGACCTAGATGAAATTAAAGAAATTTTAAAGACAGACGGTGTGTACCGTATTCTTATAGATAACTTTAATTATGAAGATACAAGAACTGCTGTTGCTTTAATAGGAGATAAATGTTTAACAGAATCTAGTGGTGGTATTAATGAAGATACTATTAGGGAATATGCAGAATGTGGTGTAAATTATATTTCTTCTGGTGCACTTACGCACTCTGTTTATAATATGGATTTAAGTCTTAAAGCAGTTTAATGTCGGCAGAAATAGAAGCAAAATTAGCAAAAATACCAGTAATAAACTGGATTGTATCACTCTTAAAAAAAGTGACATTACCGGCTTTTGCAGGTTTGTCTTTGTATGATTTAATAGAGCTTTATCTAAACGGAATACTAAAAGGAACCTTGTCTACAAGAGCCAGTGCTATTGCATTTAGTTTATTTATGGCTTTGTTTCCGTTATTAATTTTTTTGGTAACACTAATTCCTTTTTTAATACCTTATGTAGATTCTGGTAATCCAGATACCAATTTAAATACAGAGTTTATTGCGTATTTAGAGTATGTGCTACCCAATGCTATAAACGACTATTTTTTTGATCAGATTTATGATGAAATAATGAGTCAAAAACGTGGGGGCTTGCTATCATCTACATTTGTACTGTCTATATTTTTAATAGCAAACGGTGTAAATGCTATTTTTAGTGGGTTTGAGAACTCGTACCACGTAAGTTTAAATCGCCATTTTTTAAGACAATATTTATATGCTTTAATGGTAGGTTTGCTACTATCTATACTAATAATAGTTAGTGCTATTGTTTATATGTATTTTGAGATTTACGTTATAGAAAACATATCAGACACCACACAAGTTTATTTTGGCACAGGTCTTGAAGAAACAGATATATGGACCACCGAAATTGCTAAAGTTGTTTACTTTACATTTTTGTCTTATTTGTCTATTTCTATACTCTACTATTTTGGTACTGCAGAAGGTAAAAAGACAAAGTTTTTCTCATCGGGTTCACTAATGACAACAATTTTATTTGTGCTAACCTCTTACTTATTTGGAGTTTACGTGGATAAGTTTGCAAGATATAATGAATTGTATGGAGCATTAGGAGGATTATTAATTTTGATGGTTTATATTTGGTTAAATGCTAACATCCTTTTATTAGGGTTTGAGCTAAATGCAACAAAGAACTCATTAAAGAAAAAAATTATACAAAATGAAGAAGAATAAAACACTATTTACCATTGCAATCTTATTTTTTGTAGCTCACATTAGTGTAGCTCAATCTGTTTTTGGAAAGTGGAAAACCATTGATGATAGAAACGGAAAAGAAAAAGCAGTTATTGACGTTTATGAGAAAAACGGAAAAATGTATGGAAAAATAATTAAAATTGTTGATCCCAAACGTAGAGATGCTGTTTGTGAAAAATGTGAGGGCGATTTAAAAAACGCTCCAGTCTTAGGTTTGCATATAATTAAAAATGCAGAGAAGTCTGATAAAAACGAATACAAAGGAAAATATCTTTTTGATCCAGAACAAGCAATGACTTTTAGATGTAAAATTTGGTTAGATCCAGACGATTCAGACAAACTAAAAGTTCGTGGTTACTTAGCATTTATTTATAGAACTCAAACTTGGATACGTGTTAAGGAGTAACATACTTTATGCAGCATTTTATAAATGTAATATTACCAATTCCCTTAGAAAAACTATTTACATATAGCGTAACAAGGGCAGAAGCCAATTTTTTAAAAGTGGGTATGCGCGTAGCGGTACCCTTTGGTAAATCTAAAATACATACTGCACTAGTTGCAGAAATACATACAACAGCTCCTACTTTATACGACGCTAAAGATATTCATCAAATATTAGATGATGAGCCTATAGTTACAGAACTGCAAATTAAACATTGGTCTTGGGTAGCTAAGTACTATATGTGTTCTATAGGTGAAGTTTTTAGGAGTGCTGTTCCTGGTGCTTTTTTATTAGAGAGTGAAACACTAATATTAAAAAACCCAGAGTCTACCGTAGATGAAAATACATTAACAGATGAAGAGTTTTTAGTGTTTGAGGCATTAGAACGACAGTCTATGTTAAAAGTGCAAGAAATTGCAGCTATAGTAGATAAAAAAAATGTACTTCCTATTTTAAAACGTTTGTTAGATAAAAACGTAATTTTAACCAAAGAAGAAGTTCAGCAACAGTACAAGCCTAAATTGGTAAGGTATGTTAAGTTGGGAGAAAAGTACAATACAGAAGAAGAGTTAAGTGCGTTATTAGATTTACTTTCTAGAGCACCCAAACAAAGCAATGTTATTTTGTCTCTGTTTCAGTTGCAAGGAACAAATCAAAAAAAAATAACGGTAAAAGAGTTAGAAGAGAAGAGTAGGTCATCAGCATCTATCATAAAAACACTTATAGATAAAGATATTCTAGAGGAGTTTTATGTACGTACAGATAGGGTTGTTTTTGATCCTACAAAAAAGCCTTCAGTTTTAAAAGAGCTTAACCAATACCAAGCTGAAGCTCTAGAAGCAATTGAAGCTAGTTTTAAAGAAAAAAAAGTAACCTTACTACACGGTGTAACATCTTCTGGTAAAACAGAAGTATATGTAAAACTTATAGCAGATTGTTTAGCAAAGGGGCAACAAGCTTTGTATTTATTGCCAGAAATTGCTTTAACTACACAGTTAATCGCTAGGTTACAAAATTACTTTGGAGAACAAGTAGCTGTTTTTCATTCCAAATATACAGTACATGAAAGAGTTGAGGTTTGGAATAACGTTTTAACTAACAAGTCTAAGGCTCAAATTGTAATAGGAGCTAGGTCATCTCTGTTTTTACCTTTTACAAACTTAGGCTTAATAATTGTAGATGAGGAGCATGAGGCGTCTTTTAAGCAATATGATCCGGCACCAAGATACCACGCCAGAGACAGTGCAATTGTTTTAGCAAATTATAGTAATTGCAATATCCTTTTAGGATCTGCTACACCAAGTATAGAGACTTTTTATAATGTTAAGCAGCAAAAATACGGTTATGCACAAATTACCAGGCGTTTTGGAGATGTATTAATGCCAGAGGTAGAGTTGGTAGATATTAAAGAATTAAGTCGTAAAAAAAGAATGAAAGGTCATTTTTCTGAACGTTTGTTGTTAGGTATAACAGAAGCAGTTGAGGAAGGTGAGCAAGTAATATTATTTCAAAACAGAAGAGGTTATGCGCCTATTGTAGAGTGTACAACCTGTGGGCACTCTCCACAATGTCCTAATTGCGATGTTAGCTTAACCTATCACCAATATAAAAAACAAATGCGTTGCCATTATTGTAGTTATCATATGGCTTTGCAAAAAAGTTGTTTGGCTTGTGGTATGGCAACTTTAAACACCAAAGGTTTTGGTACAGAACAAGTAGAGCAAGAACTGCAAGAGTTAATGCCAAACCTTAGAATTGGCCGTATGGATTTAGATACCACTAGAGGTAAACATGCGTATGAGAAAATAATTACTTCTTTTGAAAAACACGAGTTAGATGTTTTGGTTGGTACGCAAATGCTAACCAAAGGTTTAGATTTTGGAAATGTGAGTTTGGTAGGTATCATGAATGCAGATAACCTTTTAAATTTTCCAGATTTTAGAGCGCATGAACGTAGTTACCAGCTTTTAGCACAGGTGTCTGGTAGAGCGGGTAGAGCGCAAAAAAGAGGAAAGGTGTTAATACAAACTTACAATCCGTATCATCAAATATTACAACAAGTATCTACTAACGATTATGAGGCAATGTATACAGATCAAATTAATGAACGTAGATTGTTTAAATATCCTCCATTACATAGAATTTTAAAAATAACATTTAAGCATAGAGATTATGGTAGGGTAGAAGATGCTTCAGCTTGGTTTGCAAAGTCTTTGCGTGTAGCTTTTAAAGATGATGTTTTAGGTCCAGAATTTCCCGCAGTAGCGCGTATTAGGAATCAGTATTTGAAAAATGTGGTTTTAAAAATTAAAAAAGATCAGCCTTTAGGAAAAACAAAGGAGTACATTAGAAAAATTGAAAAATCTTTTGATACAATAGGTCAGTTTAAAGGAGTAAGAGTAATTTACAATGTAGATTATATTTAAATATAGGGCATAAAAAAAGCTGACGTTAGTCAGCTTTTTTTATTTAGTGTATAATTGTTAAACGTTGCTTAGCGCTTCTGCAAGCTCGGTCTTTTTATTTCTACTTAAAGGTATTTGTCTACCATCTACTTCTACGTTTTTGCTATTAAATTTTTCAACTTTTTCTAAGTTTACAATATAAGATTTGTGAATTCTTAAAAACTTATCTTCAGGTAATTGCTTTTCAAAAGATTTCATTGTAGATAAAATTACAATGTTAGCTTCATCTGTAACAAGCTTAATATAGTCACCTAAGGCTTCAATCCATTTAATATCATTTAAAATAACCTTACGTTTTTTAAGATTACTTTTTACAAATATGTGCTCTTCATCTTCTTGTACTCTATGTAATTGCTCATATTTACCAACGGCTCTTTTTACAGAGGCATCAAACCTACTCATTGTAATTGGTTTGTGTAAATAATCTGTTACATCGTAGTCAAAAGCTTTTAATGCATAATCAGGCTTTCCTGTAATAAGGATAACTTGCGGCGGATTTTCTAAAGACTCTAACAAGTCAAATCCGTTTATAATTGGCATCTCTACGTCTAGGAAAATAAGATCAACTTCGTTGTTCTTAAGTCCGTTTTTGGCTTCTATGGCATTGCTGTACTCAGCTACCATGGCTAGGTTGGGATGATTATTTACCAACTTTGCTACGGCCATACGTTGCATAGAGGAATCATCTACAATTATACATCTTAGTTTCATAAATAAGTTGATTTGTGGGGTTAAATCTCGGCTAAAGTACTAAAAATGTCAGATGAATTGCAAGAAAAGATGTGAACATGCACTATTCTGTTGTGTAATTAGCATTAAACGAGTTATGGTTTGCATTTGGGGTTTAGTTGATTTTTTTTGGGGTTTGGTAGATTTTTGGGGTTTAGTTGAAAATTTGGTTTGTTAATAAGTATTTTAAAGTATAACGAAGATTTTTGTGTTTTCTTGTGAGAATAGAAAAAAATAATTACTTTTGCGGACTGTAAAAAAAATTATATAATATGAATCATTACGAAACTGTTTTCATTCTGAATCCCGTTCTATCTGATGTACAGATAGAGGAAACAGTTAAGAAATTTGAAGATTTCTTAATTAAAAAAGGTTCCAAAATGGTTGCCAAAGAAAATTGGGGACTTAAAAAATTGGCCTATCCTATTCAACACAAAAAAAGTGGTTTTTACCATTTGTTTGAATTTACTGCACCTGGCGATGTAATTAATGGCTATGAGCTAGAATTTAGAAGAGATGAACGTGTTATGCGTTTCTTAACTGTAAAGCTAGACAAGCACGCAATTTCTTGGGCAGAGAGAAGAAGAACAAAATTAAAAACTAAAGCTTAAGGATTATGTCAGCTATTGAACAACAAGCAAAAGGAAAAAAAGACGGAGAAATCAGGTATTTAACTCCGTTGAACATTGAGACTAACAAGCAGAAAAAATACTGTAGATTTAAAAAATCAGGTATTAAGTATGTAGATTACAAAGATCCAGATTTCTTAATCAAGTTAGTTAACGAGCAAGGTAAATTACTTCCAAGAAGACTTACTGGAACTTCATTGAAGTATCAAAGAAAAGTGGCTGTTGCTGTAAAAAGAGCACGTCATTTAGCATTAATGCCATATGTTGGCGATTTATTAAAATAAAAAAAGCTAAGCAATGGAACTTATATTAAAACAAGACGTACAGAATTTAGGTTTTAAGGATGACGTAGTAGAAGTAAAAAACGGCTACGGAAGAAACTTTCTTATTCCTAAAGGATTAGCTGCTCTTGCTACACCATCTGCAAAGAAGGTTTTAGCAGAGAACTTAAAGCAAAGAGCTCATAAAGAGAAGAAAATTGTTGATGAAGCTAATAAAACTTCTGAAGCACTTAAACAATTAGAAATTAAAATACCAGCTAAAGTTGGTGTTGGTACTAAATTATTTGGATCTATCTCTAATATAGATTTAGCTGCAGCTATTGAAAAAGCTGGTCAGTCAATTGACAAAAAATTCATTACTATTAAAGGTGGTGCTGTTAAAAGAACTGGGCCTTACAACGCTCAGATTAGATTACATAGAGAGGTTATTATAGAGTTTCCTTTTGAAGTTGTAGCAGAAGCTAAATAAATAGTTAATACAATGTTAATAGAAAAAAGAGTTATGCGCGCATAACTCTTTTTTTTTGTTCTAAATTTAGCCTATCTAAAAATAACTAACTTAGAACAATATGAAAAACTATTTATTTTTTTGCTTATCGTTTTTGCTTGTAAGCTTTGCAGCTAGTGCACAGGTTACAACCTCTAACATTAAAGGTTTAGTTGTAGACGACCAAGCGGCTCCTCTTATGGGAGCAAATGTTATAGCTGTACATACGCCAACAGGTACAAAGTATGGAGGTATAACAAATGATGAGGGTAGGTATAACCTATTAAATATGAGGGTAGGTGGCCCTTATACAATTACTGTGACTTACGTAGGTTTTGAAAGTCAAGCAAAGAATAATGTTTACTTAACTCTAGGTAAAACATTTAACTTCAACGTAACTTTAGCAGAGTCTAGTCAAATGCTAGATGAAATTATTTTGGTTCAAGACCAAAGCGGTACTTTTGGTAGTGGTCGTACTGGTGCAGAAACAAGTGTTGGTAGTAGAGAACTTACTAAATTACCAACAATTTCTAGGTCGGCTTCAGATTTCACAAGACTAGAGCCAACGGCAAGTGGTGATTCTTTTGGAGGTCGTAATGATCAGTTTAATAATTTTTCTTTAGACGGGGCAATTTTTAATAATCCTTTTGGGTTAGATTCTCCTACTCCAGGTGGTCAAACAGGGTCACAACCAATTTCTTTAGATGCAATAGAGCAAATACAAGTAAGTACTGCTCCTTATGATGTTACCTTATCTGGTTTTACTGGAGCTTCAGTAAATGCAGTTACAAAAAGTGGTACAAATGAATTTCATGGTACTGTTTATGGTTTTTTTAGAAACGAAGATTTAACAGGTGGTAAAATTAAGGGTGAAGATGTAATTAAGCCTAAATTAACTCAAAATCAATATGGTGTAAGTATTGGAGGTCCAATTGTTAAAAATAAATTGTTCTTTTTTGCAAATTTTGAAAAAGAAGAAAGAGATGATTTAGGTACTAACGGGTG
Organism: Cellulophaga sp.; assembly: GCF_039943695.1. Classification (NCBI taxonomy): domain Bacteria; kingdom Pseudomonadati; phylum Bacteroidota; class Flavobacteriia; order Flavobacteriales; family Flavobacteriaceae; genus Cellulophaga; species Cellulophaga sp. Next base: position 65,507 of record NZ_JBDVAA010000014.1, read on the forward strand.
GATTCCTAATACAGGTTCTGGTAGTATTGGTGAATCTAGAGTTTTAGAGAGCGATTTATTGGCTGTGCAATCTGCTTTAGCTGGTATTGGTTATAATACAGGTCGTTATCAAGATTTTACCTATGGTGGGGAGTCTACTAAAGGTATTTTTAAATTAGATTGGAATATTAATGACAATAACAGGTTAGCTGTTATTTACAATTTTTTAAATTCGTCTAAGGAAAAACCTGCTCACCCAACAGCTATTAGACAAAGAGGTCCAAACTTTACAACTTTACAGTTTGAGAATTCTGGATATGAAATCAACAATAACTTAAAATCTTTTCAGATAGAATTAAATTCTACTTTGTCTGAAACTATGACAAATAAATTGCAAGTAGGTTATTCTCATTTTGATGATTTTAGAGATGCTTTATCTTCTCCAATTCCAGCAATGACTATTCAGGATGGTAATGGGTCTAATTATATTGTGGTAGGTCACGAGCCTTTTTCAATTAACAATACATTAGATCAAAAGGTTTTTCAATTTTCAAACAACACAAATATCTTTAAAGGAGATCATACCTATACTATAGGTTTTTCTTTTGAGAAATTCGATTTTAAAAACTCATTTAACCTTGGAGCATATGGTTATGGTGATGCCAGAGGTTATGCGGGTGCTTTTGGTGCATTTGGTAGTTTAGCAGATTTTCAATTAGCAATAGATAACGGTTTAATTTCTGATGCTATTACAAATGCTGAAGGTATAAATACAGCAAACAATGCTAATGATACTTGGAGTTTGGCAGAAACTAGTGTTGGTCAAATGGCATTTTATGTGCAAGATGAGTGGAATGCTACTGAGAATTTTAAATTAACTTACGGAGTTCGTTTTGATAAGCCTTTGTTTTTTGATACTGCAGACAAAATACGAGAAAACATTGCAAGAAAAGGTACGTATGTGCCTAGTATACCTTATTACAATCCAGAGACAGGAGAAGAGGTGTTTATAGATTCTGAAGAATTGCCAAGTAACCAATGGTTAATTTCTCCTAGAATTGGTTTTAATTGGGATGCAAAAGGAGATAATTCTTTACAAGTACGTGGTGGTACTGGTTTATTTACTGGTAGATTGCCATTTGTATGGTTAGGTAATCAAGTGCAGGGTGTAGATGTGTTTTATTACCAAACGGTAGATCCAGATTTTAAATTTCCACAAGTGTGGAGAACTAATTTAGGTTTAGATAAAAAGTTTGAAAACGGTATTATTGGAACTTTAGATGTTTCTTATACTAAAGATTTAAATGCTGCTCACGTTCAAAACTGGGGATTAAGAGAGCCAACAGGTACATTAGTAGGTCCTGGTGGAGATAGACCTGTTTATTTATCTGGTGATACAGGTAATAATGCTTATGTGTTTACAAATTCTGATAAAGGTAGAGTGTTTAATGTTTCTTTAAAAGGACAAAAAACATTTGATAATGGTTTGTATGCAATGGCTGCTTATAGTTATTTAAATGCGCAAGATGTAAACTCTATTGAAGCAGAAATTACTGGTGATGCTTTTGAATTTAATCCTAATGCAGGTAATGCTAATTCAGATGTATTAAGTCATTCTAAATATGGAGATACACACCGTTTTATTGGTGTTCTTTCTAAGAATTTTGAGTACGGACAAGGAAAATGGAACACAACAATTTCTACATTTTTTGAGTATGCTAAAGGAGCAAGGTATAATTATACGTATGCAGGTGATATAAATGGTGATGGTTCTGGTCAAAATAACGATTTATTATATGTACCTACTTCATCAGAGATTAGTCAAATGCAATTTTCAGGAGCAGGACAAGCAGAAGCTTTTGAAGCGTATATTCAGCAAGATGATTATTTAAAAGATAATAGAGGTGAATTTATGGAGCGTTACGGAGCACTAGCGCCATGGAGAGGTCGTTGGGATCTTAAATTTTTACAAGATTATAAGTTTGCTAATAACAATAAAATACAATTTAGTATAGATGTGCTTAACGTTGGTAACTTAATTAATTCAGATTGGGGTATTGTACGTCAGCCTAATAACATTAGTCCGGTTGGTGTTAGTTTTCCAGATGCTAACCCAGACCCAGAGGTATATGAAGCAGACCGTACACAAGAGCCAACATATACTTTTGATCCTAGTTTAACTAAGACAAATGGGTATGATGCTAGTTTATTGTCTAGATGGCAAGCGCAATTTGGTTTACGTTTTATCTTCTAAGAAAATAAAATAATTTTAATTATTAAAAGGCTATGCTTATGCATAGCCTTTTTTTATTTTTGCAAAATGAAATATGCAAGACTAACAAAACAACAACTAGAAGAATTACAACCTGAGTTTGTAAACTTTTTAGCATCACAAACAATAACTGCTGAAGAGTGGGATACTTTAAAAAAAGAAAAACCACAAGTAGCAGAAGAAGAGTTGGATGTTTTTAGTGATTTAATTTGGGAAGGTGTATTAACTAAAGTACAATATTTAGAAAATGTATCTGCACAGCAAATGCATTTGTTTCATTTAGAGGAAAAAGAAATGAAACTGCTTTCTGTTAAGGTTATGAATCCAGATGTAGACTTAACTACAGAATTAGGTTTTAGTTGGTTTAAGAAAAATTGGCAGTCAGACTTTGTAGAGTATTTAACAGCTTCTAAAATTTATACAGAAGATAAAAATTTAGATAAGTTTAATTTAATTAAGCAAGGAGCTGTAATTACCAAAGGAGATTTATATAAATGGTTTGATAATATTATTAGCTAATCTAAGCTAAATCAACTATCAATAAAACAATATTAATAGCTTTTTAATAGAGCATCAAGAGTGGTTATCATTCTACATATTTAAAATTTATGGCACAAAAACCATCAATACCAAAAGGAACAAGAGATTTTTCTCCATCAGAAGTAGCAAAAAGAAATTATATTTTTGATATCGTAAAAAAGCATTTTCAGACTTTTGGTTTTCAGCCTATAGAAACACCTTCTTTTGAAAACTCACAGACCTTAATGGGTAAGTATGGTGATGAAGGAGATAGACTTATTTTTAAGATTTTAAACTCGGGAGATTACTTAAGTAAGGTTAATGATGAAACTTATACAGAGAAGAGTTCAACTTCTCTAACAGCTAAAATATCAGAAAAAGCATTGCGTTATGACCTTACCGTACCTTTTGCACGTTACGTAGTAATGCATCAGAATGAAATTGATTTTCCTTTTAAAAGATATCAAATTCAGCCTGTTTGGAGAGCAGACAGACCACAAAAAGGTAGGTTTAGAGAATTTTTTCAGTGCGATGCGGATGTTGTGGGTTCAGATTCTTTATTACAAGAAATAGAGTTGGTACAATTGTATGATGCTGTTTTTACAGATTTAAAGCTTACAGGAACAACAATTAAATTAAACAACCGTAAAATACTTGCTGGTATAGCAGAAGTTATAGGAGCAAAAGAACGCTTAATAGATTTTACTGTTGCTTTAGATAAGTTAGATAAGATAGGTGTAGACGGTATTACTAAAGAAATGCTAGGAAAAGGTATTTCTGAAGAAGCAATACAAAAAGCAACACCTTTATTTTCTTTATCTGGCACAAATAAAGAACAATTGCAAGTTTTAGCAGAGTTGCTTAAAGATTCTGAAGAAGGTAAAAAAGGAGTAGAGGAGCTTACTTTTATTATTGATGCAGTTGAAAAATTAGGTTTGCAATCTGCGAATCTTACCATAGATGTTACTTTGGCACGTGGATTAAATTATTATACAGGCGCTATTTTTGAAGTGGCTGCCCCAAGCGGAGTAAAAATGGGCTCTATTGGTGGTGGTGGCCGTTATGACGACTTAACGGGAATTTTTGGTTTAAAAGATGTTAGTGGTGTAGGTATTTCTTTTGGTTTAGATAGAATTTACTTGGTACTAGAAGAGTTGGGTCTTTTTCCAGAGGCTATAGATAAGTCGTTGGATGTGCTTTGTGTTAATTTTGGCGATAAAGAAGCTTTTGCGGCTTTAGAGTTAATTACGGAATTACGTAAAAACGGAGTCAAGGCAGATGTGTACCCTTCATCAGTAAAAATGCAAAAACAGATGAAGTATGCTAATAAGCGTAATGTTCCTTATGTTATTATAATAGGAGAACAGGAATTAGCTGATGGTAACTTTGTTGTAAAGAATATGGAAAAAGGAGATCAGCAAACATATAAATTATCTAAAGTGTCTGAGTTTATAGCTGCGCTATAAGAATTACAACAGATTCAAATTTTATAAAAACTGCTATTCAACTTATTTGGGTAGCAGTTTTTTTTAATTCGTTTTTTTATCAGTTTAAAAATTACAAAAGTTTTTCTATCGCTTCTAAAACAGTATTGTAATACGTTATATTATGTGGAACATAAAGTTTCTTTTTCTCAGTATTACTTAATTCTAATTTAAAATCCGAAATAAGTTTAAGTTGTAAATTTTCAACTTCACTATCTTGTTTTGTTAGTGAATTTAAATCTGTTTTTAATTTACATATAAAAGTGTGATGAAATTCACAATCTATCAAATCATCAGAATGTTTCTGGGTAGACTTAAAACAACCTATTTTAAGTAAATCAGTCTTTAAAACAGTAATACCTATTTCTTCTTTAATCTCTCTTAAAGCAGAATCAATAATGTTTTCCCCAGCGCCAATATGTCCTGCTACAGAGATATCCCAAAGTAGAGAAAATATATCTTTGCTTTTGGCACGTTGTTGCAGTAGAATTTCTTTTTTGTTAGTGTAAAACCAAATATGTGTTGTTTGATGAAACCAACCATTTATGTGGGCTTGAGACTTTAAAGCTGTTTTTCCGGTAAAATTACCCTTACTGTCTAAAATATCTATAAGTTCATCCATATGACAAAAGCAAAAAAAAGCCTCTTTTGTTATAAAAGAGGCTTGGTGTTATTAATCAAAGTAACTAAAAGTTTCTCCGTCTTTAATATTTAATAGTGTTTCATAAATTAAACGAATCACGTTTTCAACATCATCTCTATGTACAGTTTCTACAGTTGTGTGCATATAACGTAGTGGTAAAGATATTAGCGCAGATGCAACTCCTCCGTTACTATAAGCAAAAGCATCAGTATCTGTACCGGTAGATCTAGACGCTGCCATACGCTGAAAAGGTATTTTGTTAGCTTCAGCAGTTTCAATAATACGCTCTCTAAGTTTGTTTTGTACCGCTGGAGCATAAGAAATTACAGGTCCAGAACCAATTTCTGTAAAACCTTGTACTTTTTGTTCTATCATTGGAGTAGTGGTGTCATGGCAAACATCAGTAACAATAGCAACATTTGGTTTTATGGTTTGTGTAATCATTTCTGCACCACGCAATCCTATTTCTTCTTGTACAGAGTTGGTAATGTATAAGCCAAAAGGTAATTCTACTTTGTTTTCGTGTAATAAACGAGCAACTTCAGCAATCATAAAACCACCAGCTCTATTATCTATAGCTCTACAAACAAATTTGTTTCCGTTTAAAACTTTAAAAGTGTCAGGGTAAGTAATCACGCAACCAACATGTACACCCATTTTTTCAACTTCTGCCTTGTCCTTAGCGCCTATATCAATACAAATATTGTCTAATTTGGGAGCTTCTTCTTTTCCTTTGTTTCTGGTATGTATGGCTGGCCATCCAAAAACACCTTCAACTATACCATTTTTTGTATGTATGTTAACCCATTTAGATGGTGCTATTTGGTGGTCGCTTCCACCGTTTCTAATAACATATAGTAATCCATTGTCAGAAATGTAATTTACATACCATGAAATTTCATCAGAGTGTCCTTCTATAACAACCTTATATTTTGCATCAGGATTAATAACACCTACAGCAGTACCGTATGTGTCGGTAATAAAAGTATCTACATAAGGTTTTAGGTAGTCCATCCAAATTTTTTGCCCTTCCCACTCGTAACCCGTAGGAGCGGCATTATTTAAATATCGTTCAAAAAAATCTAACGATTTCTCTGTAATAATCTTCTTTGCGCTCATAAACGTATATATTTAGATACAAATTTAATAATATTCACTTTTAATTAATAATATCATTACGTCTTTATCGTTAATTTTACGAACCATATATATTGTATGAAAATAATAAAAGGCATATCATTTATAACGTCGTTGTTGTTTACGCTCTTAAGCACAGCGCAAATAGAGTCTCAAAAAGACTCTGTAGATTTGGAGTTATATAAGATAGAAGGAGATTCTGTTTATGATACATCTATATCTTTAAATGAGGTTTATGTATTTGGACCATTAAAATTTGCTTCCAAAGAAGAGAAATTACGCTATTATATATTAAGAAGAAAAACATTAAAGGTGTATCCTTATGCAAAAATGGCAGCAGAAAAGCTAGTTGTGTTAAATGACAGTCTGCAAAAGTTAAATAAAAAGTCTAAAAAACGAAAGTACACCAGGAAAGTTCACAAAGAAATTGAGGATCAGTTTTCAGAAAGACTAAAAAAATTAACCCGTACAGAAGGTCAAATTCTAATAAAACTAATTAATAGGCAAACGGGAGATACTGCTTTTGGTCTAGTAAAAGAACTCAGAAATGGTTGGAGGGCGTTTTGGTACAATACTTCGGCTAAGTTTTTTAAAATAAGTATAAAGGAAGAATATCATCCAGAAAGTGTACATGAAGACTACTTAATTGAGGATATTTTACAGCGTGCCTTTGCAAAAGGACGACTAAAAGAGCAGCCTACAGTCTTAAATTATGATTATACTTCACTGAGCAACAAGTGGATATCTAAAAAAAAGTAGTTCATATCTCTTGTTTCATTTCAAAAAACATATTATATTTAATGCCCCTTTTAAAGGTGTTGTTGTTTTTTAGCTCGATAATCGCCATTCAATAGTTAAAGTAATAGGGATTAAGAGCAGTTAAAACTCGCGGACAGATATTTTTTAAAAAAGCATCAAAAAAGAATAGGTTTTAAACGTCTGAAAAATAGCGTAGTAAAGCTTGTTTTAA